>CBFDBV010000216.1:0-7925 GCA_965603135.1 uncultured bacterium | reverse complement strand
GGAACGAGCAGTCCACGGATCAGACGCGGCTGGAGGCGTTTATGTACCAGGCGGCGGAGTTCATGAGGCGGAGCGGGGCGGTCGCAGCGCCAGTCGCCGAGTGACCGCAGTCACCGTACGATGAGCCGACAGCATGGACGTCACCTGCGGGCTAGCTTTCTGGCAGGTATACCCTGATGGCGTCGTTGCCGAAGTCGCAGACGAAGACCCACCCGTCCTCATTGACGGCGATGCCGTGCGGCTTGTTGAGGCCCCAGGGGTCGTCGAAGCCACCGTGGTGCCCGAACTGCGAGAGGTAGGCCCCATTGGCGGTGAACTTCTGTATGCGGTGATTCTGGGTGTCGGCGACCAGCACATCGCCCGTCGGCGTTACCGCGATGCCCTCGGGGAACTCGAACTGGCCCGGCCCATCGCCCTGCCCGCCCCACTGGGTCAGGTACGTGCCCGCCTCGGTGAACTTCTGTATGCGGTGGTTGTCGCGATCCGCGACGTACAGAACAGCGCTCGGAAGGTAGTATGCGATGCCGCAGGGGTGGTCGAACTGCCCATTGCCATCGCCGAGGCCTCCCCACATGGTCCAGCCGCGAAGGGGATCGTTCCTGTGAACCCGGTCACCGCCGAAGTCGGTAACCCACAGCCGTGACCCGTCGAAGAATCCCTCCGTGTAGGCGATGCCATAGGGCAACTGGAACTCGCCTGGATCTGATCCCGAACCGCCGAAGGTGCTGCGGTAGGTCCCGTCGTCCCGGTCAAACCTCTGGATCCGGCTACTGAGGTAGTCCACCACGTAGATGTTGTCCTCGCGGCCGATCGCGATGCCGGTCGGCATGAGGAACTCACCGTTGCCGGTCCCATTGGTACCCCACACCAGGAGAGACGGGGCGAAGGGGGGACACGTGAACTTCATAGCACGGTGGTTCGCGGCATCGGTCACGTACACGTTGCCGTCACTATCCGCCGCGACCCCGAAGGGTCCCCTAAATTGGCCAGGGCCAGCGCCCGTACCACCCAAAGTCGTGTGACATGCGTATCCGCCTTGAGGGGGCAGGTCAGGAGGTGCGGGAATCTCACTCCCACACCCCGTCAGCAGGCCGGCAAGCACAACGAGAGCAACCAGGCCAACCAGAGAGCGTAGGCTGCGCACTGTCTCGCCTCCTTCGGCTCGATCGGAGATTCCCTAGATGGGTTCTCACTGATAGGGTTCCCCAACCGCGTAAGGAATCCCTTCCGGTTGGCGCCTGTGTGTCGAGGAGGCAGGCGTTGTTGGCAACCTGGGACGGGTCTTAGGCGGACCGTCGCCAGAGGGTTACTCTCCGCCCGCAAGGGCTCGCCTGGCCAGGTCCAGGGCCTGCTCGCGGGTGGAGATGTGGCCGTCGGCCTGAGCCTCGGCGATGGCGTCCAGGAGGTCGCCCACCAGCGGCCCCGGCTCCAGGCCGAGCTCGGCCATCAGCTCGTCGCCGTCCAGGAGCCTGGGCGCGCGGCGCTGCTCGCGCTGCCAGGTCAGGTAGCGCGTCAGCATACCGTCCAGCATCTCCATGACCTGCCGGCGGTGGGCGAAGTCGCTGCTCGGCCCGCGGCAAGCGCTGCGGTCGGCAGCGGCCAGCAACATCAGGCCGATGCCGTCGGGCTCGGCCTCGCGCATAAGGCGGCGGATGGCGGTGAGGGTGATGGCGTGCTCGGGCAGCTTGCCGCCCGCTGACGGCTTCTGCGGGGGACGGGGGCGTCCCCCGCCACGGAGGGCGGCGTTGACGAGTTGCAGCGGGCGCAGGTGAAGGCGGGTCATACTCGCGACCGCGTTCCTGACGACAGCCGGCAACGCCCAGCTCCGCGCCAGGCGGGAGATGATGCGCGCGCCCTCCTCGGCGTGGCCCAGGAAGCGGATGCGCCCGTCCTCCTCAACGGTCCGGCACGCGGGCTTGCCCAGGTCGTGAAGCAGGCCCGCGAGGCGCAGCGCCGAGCGGCGGTGGTCGTGGGCCAGGTAGTCGCGAACGGCGCCGCCGGCGGAGGGAAACACCTTGCCGGGCTCGCTGATGATGCGCCCGACCTCGTGCAGCGTCAGAAGGCTGTGCCCGAGCACGTCGAGGTGATGGTAGCCGCCCTGGGTCACGCCGCGCATCTCGGCGACCGGAGGGATGAACGCCTCCAATACGGCGAGGTCCTCGGCCAGCTGGACCGCGTCGGCGCAATGCCGAGCAGCAAAGAGTTTCAGAAGCTCCTGACCGACGCGGGAGCCAGCCACCTCCTGCACGCGCGGCGCGAGCTGCGTGACCCACTGCGCAGTGTCCTGCTCCAGGGAGAAGCCCAGCTCGGCCACCAGGCGAAACGCGCGCAAGCACCTGAGCGGGTCGGCGGCGAGGCAAGTGCGCGAGGGGGTGCGTACAAGTTCGTGCGTGAGGTCAGGCGCTCCGCCGGTGGGATCAATGAGTGACCGCGCGCCGCGAATGTCCCAGGCGATCGCGTTGATGGTGAAGTCCCGCGCGCGCAGGTCATCCTCGATGGTGGGCGCGCGTAGCTCGACGAAGTCCAGGAAGGCTCCGGCCACGCCCGGCTCGATGATCACGCGCGCGGTCGGCAGGTCCTCGTGCATCATCACCAGGCGGCAGCCCTGCTCGTGCGCGAAGGCGCGAGAGAGGTCCACGGCCCCGTGGCCGGCGAGGTCCCAGTCGCCGACCTTCCGGCCCAGGAGCACATCGCGCACCGCGCCGCCGACGAGGTAGGTCGGCCGCCCGCGCGAGCGGGCGAGGTCGGAGAGGCGGCGCCGGGCCTCATCGGCCGCCCACGCCTTCGCGACCCGCTGAGCGGCGGGAGCTCTCACCGGCGGGCTGTCATCGGCCGGCATCATCATTCCCCCGGACCGGGAGTTGGACCGCTTGCCTGAGCGCCATGACCTCGCCCGGACGCAGATGGCGGACCTCGCCCAGGGACATCTCTCCGAGACGCGCCGGGCCCAGCGCGACACGCTTCAGGCGGCGTACCGGATGGCCGATCGCCTCGCACATACGCCGCACCTGGCGGTTGCGGCCCTCGTGCAGGATGATGCGCAGGCGGCTCTCGCCCCCGCCACTGTGCAGCAGCATCGCCTCGGCCGGCTGGGCGCGACCATCCTGGAGCTGGATGCCGCCACGGAGCCTGCGGAGGTCGCGTTCGGCCGGCGTGCCCTCGACATCGGCGACGTACTCGCGCGGGACGTGGTAGCGGGGATGAGTCAGACGCTGGGCCAGGTCGCCATCGTCAGTGAACAGCAGGAGGCCAGCGGTCTCGTGATCCAGCCGCCCGACGGGAAAGACCCGGCGGCGCAACTGCGGGGGGATGAGGTCCATCACGGTGGGGCGGCCCTGGGGATCGTGGCGCGTGGTCACGTAGCCGGGGGGCTTGTTGAGCATCAGGTAGACGTGGCCGACGGGGAGGCGGATGCGCCTGCCGTCAACGCGTATGTCGTCGTCGGGGCCGGCCCGGGTGCCGAGCTTCGTTACGACCTCGCCATCAACGCTGACGCGGCCGTCGCGGATGAGCTGCTCGCACCTACGACGACCGCCGAAGCCAGCGCGCGCGAGCAGCTTCTGAAGCCGCTCCATGCACCAGCACCCCCAGTGCAAGCGCCACCGCCAGGGCCAGGCCCGCCAACGCCCAGGGCTCGCCGAGGATCGTGGCCCAGAGTGAGCGCGGCACGTCCTCGAGCGCGACGACCGGCACGCGCCGCGTGCCGCCGTCCGGCATCAAGACCTCAAGCTCGCCGACCGTCTCACCGGCACGCACGGGCGCCTCGGTCCACTGACCCAGCAGCCTCGGTTCGGGCGGCCTCTCGCCGCGCGGCAGCACCGCCACCACGTCCTCGACCGCGCTCGCCTCGACCTGATCCACGATTCCGCGGCGCACTCCCACGGTCGCGCGGGTCACGTCCCTGGCGATGAGCGCGACCTTGTAAAAGGACTGAAAGCCGTACTCCAGCAGGCTGCGAGCGTCGGCCCAGGCGTCCTTCGAGTCGAGCACCACGCAGATGAGGCGCCAGCCGTCGCGGTAGGCGCTGGCGGCGAGACATCGGCCGGCCTGACGCGTGTACCCCGTCTTGATGCCATCGCACTGCGACCACGCCGCCAGCAGTTGGTTGCGGTTGCGCAGCGCGCGGCTGTACTCGCGACCGGGCCAGGGCACGACCGCGCTCTGCATACGCACGATGGGGCGGAGTTCGGCGCGCCCCATCACCTGGAGCGCCAGTAGCGCCAGGTCGCGCGCGGTGGAACAGTGCCGGTCATTGTGCAGGCCGGTCGGGTTGGTGAAGTGCGTTCCCTGCATCCCGAGCTGGACGGCGCGCTGGTTCATCAGCGTGACGAACGCCTCCAGCGAGCCGGCCACTGACTCGGCGCAGGCGACGCTGGCATCGTTGGCCGAGTTGAGCAGCACGCCCAGGAGCAGGTGCTCGAGCGTGATCTTCTCGCCGGCGGCGAGGTTCATCGTGGTCTCGCCGACCGCCGCCGCCCGCTTGCTGACGGTGACCTCCCGGCCGAGGTTCCCGTGCTCGGCGACGAGCAGGGCGGTCATCATCTTCGTCAGGCTGGCGGGGTAGGCGTGCCTGCCGCCGTTGTGATCGTAGAGGACCTGGCGAGTCTCGGGGTCAATGAGCACGGCCGCGTTGGCGGTCAGAGCCGGAGGCTCGGCCGCGAAGGCGGCCACCGCGCCCGCAACGAGACCGAGCAGCAGCATAGCCCAGGCTACTCGTGAACGGCGGCGGGGGCTCTGCCCCCGCACCCCCGCTGGGGTGCTTGGAGCACCCCAGACCCCGCCGTACTCACGGCACGCAGCGTCGGGGCTGGAGCGTCGCGGCTGGGCTGGCGTGGCTTGGCCCGCATCTCCAGTCTCTCGCCACCACATCATTCGCAGCCAGCAGGTGCACACTGTCCCTATTGCCGCCAGTGGCCAAAGGCAACTCCCGTCGCCGTGAAGCCCTGTCTCACACGCTTGCGAGCTTGCGCCTCGGAACTCGCGCGAACAGGGAGGAACAACAGGGCACAGCGGCTGGCCCCATCCGGCGCCTCCATCATCGTCGTTCCCGGCTGCGAGCCACGGGGTAGCTAGAAGCTGTTTCAGAACCTCCGCGAACGGCGTTGGCGGGCCCGCCTTCGCTCCTGCGGAGCTACGGCGGACAGGCTTGGAAGCCCGCCCTACTGGGGGTTCTGAAGCCGCCTCTAGTGCTCTTCGTCGGCGGCTGATGGTGCTTGCGCCTCCTCTGCCCCACTGTCCTGATCCGCGTCGGCGCTGACCAGCTCCGGCAAGCGGGCCGCGAGGCCCTGTTCGGCCTCGGGGAGCGCCGGTAGCTCGGTCAAGTCATTGAGGCCGAAGGTGGAGAGGAAATGCGGGGTGGTTGACAGGAGGAAGGGCCGCCCGGGCGCTCTCTTGCGGCCGGTGATGGCGATCAGGGACTTCTCGAGCAGGCTGTTGACGACGCCGCTGGAGTCAACACCGCGCACCTGGTCAATCTCGGGGCGGGTGATGGGCTGGCGGTAGGCGATGATGGCGAGGGTCTCGAGGGCCTGGGGCGAGAGGCGCTGGGCCTCGGGCTCGCGCAGCCGCTGCACATACTCGGCATACCGGGGCCGGGTGGCCATCTGATAGCCGCCAGCAAGGCGCACCACCTGCAAGCCCGAGCCCTCCAGCCGCTCGCACAACTCCTCCACCAGGCCCTGGATAGTGTCCTGGGGGACCTCCAGCACCGCCGCGAGCCGGTCCTCATCGCAAGGCCCCTCGGCGGCGAAGAGCAGCGCCTCCACGGCCCGCAGGTTGTCCGCATGCTCGTCGCTCACGGCTGACCTTCTTCCGCGTCGGCGGCGCTATCCTCTGCATCAACGAGTCGAAGGCGGATGCGACCCCAGCTTTGCTCCTGACTGACGCGCAGGCGGCCCCGACGTATCAGCTCCAGCACGGCCAGGAAGGTCACGATGATGAAGGTGCGCGTGGTGCGCTCGGGCACGAGCTCGTCGAAAAAGCCCTCCGCGCCGGCCTGGGCCTCGAGCTGCTCGACGATCTTCGCTATCCTGTCGGCGATGCTGATCTGCTCGCGCTCGATGGTGGCCGGGGTCAGGTCGCGGGCGCGCTTGAGCATCTCCTGCACGGCCGCGACCATGTCGAAGACCGAGACCTCCTCCAGGGGCACGATGCCGACGCCGATGGCCTCGTCAGGGACAAGGGGCCGGAGGTAGATGCGCTGGCGGGCCTCGCGGGCGCTGTCAAGTATCTCGGCGGCCTCCTTGAAGGTGCGGTACTCGGCGAGGCGGCGGGCAAGCTCGATGGCGGGGTCCCCGGTGGGCTCTTCCTCCTCCTGTGCCAGTTGCTCGAGCGGCAGCAGGCTGCGCGACTTGAGCAGCAGCAGCGTGGCCGCCATCACAATGAACTCCCCGGCCACCTCGATGTTGATCTCGCGCATCGTGCGCAGGTACTCCAGGAACTGCTCGGTGACGTGAACGATGCTCACCTCGGAGGCCTCGACCTCCTCGCGCCTGACCAGGTGCACCAACAGGTCGAGCGGCCCCTCGAAGATCTCGATCTTCACGGGGTAGCCGTGGAAGAGTTCGAACTGAAGGTCCTGTGCCTGAGCGTAACCAGTCACCTTCCGGCCCTCACGGCCCGGGGACAGCCCGCGCTATTCATCAACGACCCACCGCCGACCACCAGCCCCCTTCGCCAAGGCACGGGGGACAAGCCGGCGGGGCTGAAGCCCCGCCCTCCGTACGGCCCGTGAGCCTGCACCGCAGCACCCCTCACGCGTGGTCAGCCTCTGCGATCATCGTGTTGTCAGCGGCCACCACCGAGAGGTGCGCCGTCGGCTCAACAGCCTGCACGCCCTGGACACGCACGCCGCGGCCGAGCAGCGACCTGAGCAGCCCGCCCTGCACGCCCTGCACCTGGCAGCCCTCGTCAAGTATGCTGTTGACGATCCGGCTCCCCATTACCTCGCAATCATCCGCAAGCGAGACATCGGGGCCAAGCTCGCTGTCGGCCACGACACAGTCGGCACCGATGAGGCAGGGGCCCGTGACGCGCGAGCCCGTCACCCTGGCTCCCGCACCTATCTGCACCAGCCCCTCGACGCGCGAAGCGCCGTCCACCTCGCCATCAACTCGCGGCTCGATACGGCTGAGGTAGAAGGCATTCGCGCTGAGCAGGGACTCGGGCGAGCCGACGTCCTCCCAGAAGCCCTCGGTCTCGTGATGGTCAACCTGGCCTCCGTGCGCGAGCAGGCAGTCAATCGCGTCAGTTATCTCAAGCTCCCCCCGGTCGGAGGGTTGGATGCTCTCGATGGCCTCGAAGATCTCAGGCCTAAAGGCGTACACCCCAACGATGGCCAAGTCGCTGGGAGGCTCGCGCGGCTTCTCGACCAGCTTCACCACGCGGCCGTCCTCCACCACCACGACGCCGAACTGCCGCGGGTCCTCGACGCGCTTGACCACGAGAGCGGCCTGCCCCTGAGACGCCTGGAAGCTCGCCACGAAGTCGCTGATGCCCTCGCCCAGCAGGTCGTCGCCGAGGTAGACGATGAAACGCTCGCCCTCGACGGCCGCGCGCGCACACCGCACCGCGTCGGCCAGGCCGCGAGGCTCGTCCTGAACCACGTACTCGGCCGTCATTTCCCATCGCGATCCGTCGCCGATGAACTCCCGGAGATGATCGGCCTGACGGCCCACCACGAAGACGCCCTGGTCTACGCCGGCGTCCGCCAGAGAGTCCAGGACATGGTCGAGCACCGCGCGCCCGGCCACCGGCAGCAAATGCTTGGGCCGGGCGAAGGTCAGCGGCTCCAGCCTTGTCCCCACACCGGCGCAGAGGATGACAGCTTTCATGGCGCGGACCTCGGACATCGGACGCCGGACATCGGACCAACGGCGACGGCCAACGGCGAACGGCGCGGGCCGGCCTCAGATCGTGCCGCCAGC
>CBFDBV010000215.1:0-7970 GCA_965603135.1 uncultured bacterium | reverse complement strand
GCGCCGGTGTACTTGCGCACGCGGTAGCAGAAGATGTCGAGCGCGAGCGCGGCTCGGTCGTTGCCGGCGTCGGCGGCTTTGTGCACGTCGCGGATGTCGCTGCTCACGCCCGAGACGCCCAGCAGGCCGCTTCGCTTGTTGAGGAGATCGTCCACCTCGTCGGTATCCAGCCCCAGCCGCTCCATCAGGAAGATGACGATGGCCGGGTCGAGGTCGCCGCAGCGCGTGCCCATCAGCAGCCCCTCCAGCGGCGTCATCCCCAGGGAGCAGTCAACGGACTGCCCTGCGCGGATGGCGGTCATCGAGCAGCCGTTGCCCAGGTGGCAGGTGATGAACTTCTGCTCGGCTTCGGGAATCCCGGCGGCCGCGAGGAACTCCCCGGCGCGTAGCGCCACGTACCTGTGCGAGGTGCCGTGGAATCCGTAGCGCCTGACCTGGTGGTCGCGGTAGATCTCAAGCGACAGGCCGTATATGTAGGCGTGGCGCGGCATCGTCTGGTGGAAGGCGGTGTCAAAGACCGCGACCTGGGGGACCTCGGGGAGCAGCTCCGTGCAGGCGCGGATGCCGGTGAGGTTGGCGGGATTGTGCAGCGGCGCCAGCTCGCAGAACTGCTCGATGGCCCGCTCGACCTGATCGTCAATGATGACCGACTCGGCGAACTTCTCCCCGCCGTGGACGACGCGATGGCCGACGGCGGCTATCTCCCCGAGCGAGCCGATGACGCCGTGGTGGTCGTCGGTCAGTGCGGCCATGGCGTGCCGCAAGGCCACGCGGTGGTCGGGAATAGCGGCTTGAAGATGGTAGGCCTCGCCGTCCGCGGGGCGATGCTCGAGTTCCGCCTCGGCACCGCCGTCCACCGAGACCCGCTGGGCGGTCCCGTCGGCGAGAGATTGCTCGGTGGTCATATCGAAGAGTTCGTACTTGAGGGAGGAGCTGCCGCAGTTTATGACGAGAACGTTCACGAACTGATCTCCTGTCCACGGGCAAGCGCGCGGGGAATGATGCCTCAGAAGAGAGCCGTCGGCTCCGCATCGGAGCTGCCTGTCCGGCTCAGGTCGCTGTCGTTGGCTTCACTCTTCGGGCGGGAGTCCGGGCTCCTCAGGTTCTCGGATGGCCTGGGCGGAGAGCATCTTCTTGGTCTTCTGCACGGTCGCCTGCATGCGGTTGGTGTAGTTCTCCAGCCGCTCCACGACGCCCCGGGCCCAGGTTTCGGCGTCGGCCTTGATGCTTTCGGCCTCAATCCCTGCCTCGCCTATGATAGCCTCGGCCTTGGTCTCCGCCTGCTTAACCAGCTCGTCGTTGGAGACCATGAGCTGGGCCTGTTCCCTGGCGGCCTCGAGGATCTTGGCGCGCTGCTCGTGCGCTTCTTCGACGATGCGGTCGCGGTCACGGGTGAGCTGCGTCGCCTCGGTCATCTCCTTGGGCAGATTGGCGCGCATCTGGCTGATCAGGTCGAAGAGGTCCGCTGCGTCCAGGACGGTCTTGCCGATAAAGGGCGGAATGCGGCAGTACCAGCGTTCGCCCCGGTCCGCCATCTCCTCCAGCTCGTCGAGCAGTCTGAGGATCTCCATGGCACACCCTCCCTGAACGTCTGGCGAACTTGTCCGCCGTAGCTTTAGCGAAGGCGGATGGGCAATAGGCAATGGGCAATGGGGAACGGCAGACGGCTAACGGCTCCCGCAGCCAGCCTCTGGCGTTGGCGGTGCTGTGGCCCCATTGCCTATTGCCCCTTGCCCTTTGCCCGTCGTTATCTGGCGCTTGCTCCGAAGGGCCTCAGCGACAGGCTCCGGCACGAACCGGCCGACCTCGCCGCCCAGCCTCCAGATCTCCTTTATCAGCGCGGAGCTGACATACAGCGCCTCCGGCGCGGTCATCATCAGTACCGTGTGCGCGTCGGGCAGGAGTTCGCGGTTCATCATGGCCATCTGCTGCTCGCGCTGGAAGTCGTCGGCGGTGCGCAGGCCTCTGACTATCGCCGAGGCACCACATTCGCGCGCGTAGTCCACCAACAGGCCCTCGAAGCTGCCCATCTCGACATTCCGCAGATGCGCGCAGCTCGCCTCCAGCAGCTCTGTGCGCTCCTCCAGGGAGAAGAAGGTGCTCTTGCCGCTGTCGTGCGCCACCGCGACGATGACCCGATCGAAGAGGTCCGCGGCGCGCTCGATGATATCGAGGTGCCCGTTGGTGATCGGGTCAAAGGTCCCCGGGCAGATTGCGATGCGTTCGTCCTTGCTCATTTGCCTCGCAGTTACGCGCCGCCAGGTTCAAAGAATGACAGCACGCTCTCGCCGAAGTGCTTCTCGCGCACAGGCTCCGGCAGGTCGCGCAGTTCCTGGTTCGAGCTGCGTTGAATGACGACGACGCCCCCGGGCGCTACCCCTTCCCCGTCCTGCACCACGCGACGAGCCACCTCACCAAGCTGCTCGCACCCGTAGGGCGGGTCGGCAAAGACCACGTGAAAGGGCCCGTGCTCGGCCGCCACACGTACATACACTGCCGCGGCGTCGCCCCGCACCACCACGGCACCCCCGCTCAGACGCGTATTCGCCAGGTTGTCCTCAATGGCCTTCACGCAGCGCGGGTCTTTCTCGACAAAGACCACACGCGCCGCCCCGCGGCTGAGAGCCTCTATGCCGACGCCGCCACAGCCCGCGTAGAGGTCGCAGAAGACCCTGCCCACAATATCCGGCCCCAGACTGTTGAAGAGGCTCTCTTTCATCATATCAGTCGTGGGACGAATCTGCAAGCCCTGGGGACATTGCAGAGGCAGCGAACGCGCGCGGCCTGCTATGACTCTCATAGGCGCCTGCTACTCCTCATCCGGGGACGGCTGCTCAGTTCTTCGCGGAAGCCACGAATCTCTGTGCCCCTACGAGCCGACCTGCTCCTGGCACCAGGCGTAGAGGGCGTCGTAGACGGGAAACTGAAGCCGCAGCAGTTCGTGGTCATCCTCGGTCACGTGAAGGAAGCCCTCGCCGATGGCGCGCAGACCGGCTCCCTGCGGCAGGCTATGCTGGTCCTCCCGAACGTCAGCAGCGTGCACGATCCTCGCAAGCTCAAGCACCGCCGGGTCGGTCAACTCGTACTTCTCGATGAAGGCCTCAAAGGAACACTTGCCCTCGTGATGGCCAAGCTCGACACCGGGGATGTCGAAGGGTATCGCCTCCTCGCGCTCGGCGACCCCGAGGACTTCGTCAGGAGGCGCGAACAGAAACTCCGCGTCAGAATCAATGAAGCGCTCTATCAGCCACGGGCAGGCGACTCTGTCCGTCTTGGGCCGCTGACGGGTCACCCACTTCATCGTGCATCACTCCTTGCAGTCACTCTCTCGCGGGGCGCGGAACGGACGGTCAGCAGCAACACAAGCGCCATCGCGACCGGCAGCGCCGCGATGAGGCGGAAGGTGGGTTGGTAGGATAGGGCGCCGACGAGCGCGCCAGCGAGAACCGGCCCCGTCGAGTGGCCCACGTCCATGATCGTCGAAAGGACACCGAGCGCAGCCCCGTAGTGGCGGGCCCGGCTCAGATCGGACACGAACGCCGAGGTCGCCGAGGTTACCGCTGATAGGGCCAAGCCGAACATCGCCGCCGCTACCCCGAGCCCCCAAGCCCCTGAAAGCAGGGACAAGCCGACCAAGGCCCCCGCACCAAGCATCAACCCGCCTGAGATGACCGGGATGCGTCCGACGCGGTCAGACAGGCCGCCCAGCAGTGGCTTGGTGAGTGCCACTGTTATGATCTGCGCGGCGAAGATAATGCCGATCTGCCACGTCGGGATGCGGTGCTGGATCGCGTACAGCGGCAGAAAAGTCTCGATCGCCCCGAAGCAGAGGTATATGACTGCCTCCGCGCCGCTGGCGCAGAGGATGGCACGATTGCGGACGGTCTGGCCGAGGCCCTGGCCTGCTTCGCGCAGTGCGTCACGCAGGCCGGCCCTGGCAGCGCCCTGTGTCTGGGCGGAACGCGGCAGCATCCAGGCGAGTGCCAGGGCAATAGCGCCGGCGATCGCGCAGCCGACATAGACCGCGTGGAAGCTAAGAGCAAGCAGAAAGCCGCCGGCGAGCGGCGCGAGGGATCGGCCGATCAGCGTTGCCGACGAGAACAGGCCCATGCGCTCGCCCCGGCGCACCGGAGCCAGGTCAGCGACGTACGCCATCGCAACTGGCCCGAACACAGCCGTGGCGATGCCATGATATGCCCTCACCGCCGCCAGCGCCCCCGGACTGTGCACGAACAGGTAGAGGACGGGAGCCGACGCGAACACGAGCCCTGACCCCAGCAGCACCAACCGTCGGCCGAGCCGATCTGAAAGAACCCCGGCCGGGATGCTGAGCACGATGCCCGTATACGTGGAGGCCGCGGCTATCAGGCCGAGGGTAGCATCTCGTGCGCCAAGGTAGTCGGCGAAGAGAGGAAGCACAGGCGACTTGGACATCGTCGAGCTGAGAATAGCCAGCAGCCCGACGCCGCATAGCAACAAGAACGCCGCCGGTGCTCTCTGCCCCGGGTCTGAGACCGGCTGCTCCGAAGCGGGGGTCAGAGGGTCCATGGATCGCTTCCTTCGAGCTTGGAGAGAGCCTCATGCAGGGCAGCGTGCTCGGGGGCCGCAAGCTCCGGGTCTGAGTCAATGAGGCCGAAGGCGTCCTCGCGCGCCTGGGCCAGCGTGCGCGTGTCGCCCAGCAGGTCGGCCATGCGCAAGTCCGGGAGGCCGTGCTGCCGGAGGCCCTCAAGCTCGCCCGGGCCGCGCCGGCGCAGGTCCTCCTCCGCGATCTCGAAGCCATCGTGAGTGCGCTCCAGGACCTGGAGCCGCTCCAGCGCCTCCGGCGAGGCGGCGGAGGCGATCATCAGACAATGCGGCTGATGGCTGCTGCGGCTCACGCGCCCGCGCAGTTGATGGAGCTGGGCCAGGCCGAAGCGCTCGGCGTTCTCGATCACCATCACCGAGGCGTTGGGCACGTCCACGCCCACCTCGACCAGGCTGGTAGCGACCAGGGCGTCGAGGCGGCCCTCGCGAAAGGCCGCCATCGTGGCCTGTCGCCGGTCGGTCGGCATACGCCCGTGCACCAGCCCCAGCCGCAGGTCGCGCAGCTCGTCGGCCTGGAGCTGGTCGAAGCGCTCGGTGGCGGCGGCGATCTCCTCCTCGGACTGCTCGATGGCGGGGCAGACGACAAAGGCCTGCCGGCCCGCGGCGACCTGCTCGGTGACGAAGGCGTAGGCCTTGGCGCGCTCCTTGGCAGACAGCAGCCGGGTCCGGGGCGCCTTGCGTCCGGGCGGCAGCTCGTCGAGCACCGAGACGTCGAAGTCGCCGTAGGCGGTCAGGGCCAGGGTGCGGGGGATGGGGGTCGCCGACATCACAAAGACGTTGGGCCGGGCGCCCTTGGCGGCCAGCAGCCCGCGCTGGCGGACCCCGAAGCGGTGCTGCTCGTCAATGACCGCCACGCCCAGGTCGGCGAACTGCACGCCCTGCGAGAACAGCGCGTGCGTGCCCACGGCGCAGCTCGCCTCCCCGCTGGCGAGGGCCTCGTGGACCCGGGCGCGCTCGGCGGGGACAAGGCTCGCGGTCAGCAGCACCGGCGACACACCCAGCGGCCGGAGAAGCTCGCTGAGCGTGAGGAAATGCTGCTCGGCCAGCAGCTCGGTCGGGGCCATCACCACCGCCTGACTGCCGGCCCGGGCCGCGATGAGCAGGGCCAGCGCCGCCACGACCGTCTTGCCTGAGCCGACCTCGCCGTGAATGAGCCGATGGGCGGGGATGGGGCTCGCCAGGTCAGCGGCCACCTCCGCCATCACGCGGCGCTGCGCGCCGGTCAGTTCGAAGGGCAGGTGCCGGTCGAGGTCGGGCAGAGCGGCGTTGTCAGCGAGCGTCCGGCCGCGCTCGGCGGTCTTCACCTGCCGCCGGCGGCGGGCGAGCTGAAGCTGGAGCATGAACAGCTCCTGGTAGGCGATGCGGTGCCGCGCGCGGCGCGCGGAGGCTTGACCGGAGGGGAAGTGCACCTGAGCCAGGGCCTCGTCGAAGGCCATCAGCTCGCAGCGCGCGAGCAGCTCCTCGGGCAGAGGGTCGCCGGGCAGCCGCCCGCAGCGCGTGAGCGCCTGATGCACCAGCCCCCGCAGCATCCGCTGTGACAGGCCGCTGGTGGTGGCGTAGATGGGGACGATGCGCCCTGTCTGGAGGTGGTCGTCAGCGTCGGCGGCCTCACACTCGGCGACGGTCAGCGAGACCTGGCCGCTGCGCACGCGCGCGGTGCCTATGACCACGAGCTGCTCGCCGGGCTCGAACTGACTCGCGCGATAGGGCTGATTGAACCAGACGAGTTCTCCGTGCGTTCCCGCGTCCTCGACGGGCACTCGCACGAGGCGGCGTCGCCCGCGCCGCAGCACGCTGCCTCGGCCGGCGACGGTGACCTTGACCGCGGCGGTCTGTCCGTGCTGGACCTCGGCCAGCCGCACCAGCTTGCGTCGGTCCTCGTAACGCGCCGGGTAGTGCCGGAGCAGGTCACCGATGGTGCGCAGGCCGAGCCGCGCCAGCAGCTCCGCCCGCGCCGGCCCGACGCCCCTGAGCGAGCCCAGCGGGTCGTCCCAGCCTACCGCCGCCTGCGCGGGGTCAGCGCCGCGCCCGTGCTTGGCCGAGTCGTCTCCTGCCTCATACTCAGAGTGCTGCCGGAGCGCTATGATAACCACCTTGGCGGTGACGCTCTTCTACCCGGAGAGGTCGTGGGGCGTTGGTCCGAGGTCTGATGTCCGAGGTCCGAGGTCCGACTCACAACTCGACGCCGAGTTCGTCGGCCTCACGGGCCAGGCGCTGGCAGGTGCGGTAAGCGTCAATGATCGTGTAGATCCACAGGCCCAGGTAGAGGGCGATGCCTATCACGATGAGCGCCCACGCTACGAAGCCGCAGCTCGCGAGCACGTCGCGGGTCCGCTCCATCTGCTCGCCCACGGGCACCCGACCTTCGCGGGCAGTCTGACGCGCCATGCTTGCGAAAGGCGAGATCACCAGTCGGTCCAGGAGCAGTATGACCAGCAGGGCGCAGAGGGCGAAAAGCCCCAGGCCCTTTTCGTACTGGCCGTTGTAGAGCTGGCCGAAGCCGGGGAACACGAAGGAGAGCAGGCCGGCGAGCAGCGGCTGCTTCGCGAACCGAACGCGCTTCGTGGGGTCATCGGCCGCCTCCTCGACGCGCTCACGCAGGTGCTCAGCCGTCCCGAGGATGATCGCGACCTCGCCCAGCTTGCGCTCGGCGTCGGCGTTGATCGGCTCGATGTCGAGGGCGCGCTGGAAGTGCTCCCGGGCCTGCCCGTAGTCCTCCTGGGCGAAGGCGACGTCGCCAAGCAGCTCTTCGACGGTGGTGGTGTTGGGGGCGAGCTGTGCCGCTTCCCGGGCGAGCCCGGCGGCGACCTGGATCTGTCCGCTTCTCAGCGCGCGGCGGGTCCGCGTGTAGAGTTGCGACAGCTTGTATTCGCGGTCCTCGTCGGCGTCCCACTGCGGTTCCCGACGTGCCATGGCAGTACGCCGCCCTAACTCTCGCCTTGCGGCTCGGGGACCTCGAGCCGGGGGGCATCGCCCCAGAGGCCCTCCAGGTCGTAGAACTTGCGCGCCTCGGGCGTGAAGATGTGGACGACGACGTCGAGGTAGTCCAGGATGACCCAACTGGCGTCGGGGATGCCCTCGCGGTGCTTCGCCCTGATGCGCCCCTCCGCCATCTGATCGGCGATCTCTTTGGCGACAGCCTCCACGTGCAGACGCGAGCGCCCGTTGCAGATGACAAAGTAGTCGCAGATGGTGATCAGCTCGCGCATGTCCAGGACCAGCACCTCTTCGCCCCGTCGGTCCTGCGCTGCCTGTGCCATCCGCAAAGCCTTCTCTTGTCCCTCAAGCCGCAAAGGCCAACCTCCCGGAACGGCTGGCAAAGGGCAACAACGACGGGCAAAGGGCAAAGGGCAAGGGGCAAAGGGGTAACGGCAGACGGCTAGTGC
>CBFDBV010000214.1:0-7975 GCA_965603135.1 uncultured bacterium | reverse complement strand
CGAGCGCGACCATGGCGTCCTCGGAGGGCTGGTGCCACTCGTGGCTGCGGACGGCTTCCGTGAGCGCCGAGGCGGCCTCCGGAGTCTTCAGCAGGCGCAGGACAAGACCGGCGTTCCGGCCGCGATGGACGCCGTGCTGCCAGTTGTCGCAGTTCGAGATGCGGTGGATGAGCGCGGCGCGCACCTGCAGCGGAGCAGCCTCCGCAAGCGCCATCGCGCCGCCGCGTACGATACGGTCGTCGCGCGTCGCCAGCGCCGTCTCGGTCAGTTCATCTACCCAGTTGCCCCCGGCGCCCAACCTGGTGCGGATTTCCTTCGCGTCCACGGAGCCCGGGCTCACCTCCGTGAGATAGGCGAATACCCAGGCGAGCAGCGGCGCCTGCTCCCGGCTTCGCGCAGCGATTTCCTCGCACACCGGGCCAAGCTCATCGGGCCATCTCTCGCCAAGGGCCCGCAGGCACCTGAGGCGATGCTCGGTCTCCTGGCCGTAATGCAGGGCCGTGTCCCGCGCCGACTGCGCGCTATCGGGACAGGCCGAGATTGCCACCTGTGCATCTCCTGCATCGTCCCGAGTGACCTCAATGGCGCCGCCGAATGCCTCCAGCGCGGGTCCGGGCTGCACGAACAGCGTCGCCCCCCGGTGAGTGCCGGTCGGCAGCGTCCAACCCCGAAGCTGCACCTCATTGCCCTCCTTGCCGAGCTTCGCGCTGTGAGCATCGGACCAGGTTGCCTCGGCCAGGAGCACGTCGCAGAGGTAGTCAAGAGCCACGAGCAGAATGCCCCGCCGCCAGCGCACACACCAGCCACCATCGTGCCGCCGGCCGTCGTCCCGCGTCACCGACGTGGGCCCCACGCCGGCATTCAGGAACAGCATCTCCGGTTCCCCGTCATACTCGCTGAGCCGGCAGTACAGCGTGTCCGCCTCCCACCGGACCTCCAGAGGCTGCTTGTCGCCCAGCAGCTCTATGTCGTGGTAGTTCAGACGTTCGCCCAGCCGCACCTCGATGTCCAGGTCGCGAATGGCGCCATTCCACGTGGCGCCCGTCGCCAGCACGTAGGGCACTCGCACGATGTCCCCGCCGCTGTACATGCGGAACTCATCGTAGCGGACGCGAAGGCGGCGAGTCTGACCCGCCTCGAACGGGACCGTGAGCAGGTACCACTTGCACTCGCGCTCGCGCTCACCCAGTTGGATGGTGCCATCCTGCTCGGCGACGTCGAGAGCCTCGCCGTCGGCGTCAACGACGAAGTGCCGGACGTAGTGTGAGCCAGGCCCACGGTTGTACTCCAACGCCGGGAAGCCCATCTGAGCCTCACAGGCGTCGCCCTTATTCTCGAACTCGAAGCTGGCGGTTACGAGGGTGGTGTCGAACTGCGGCTCGAAGAGCAGCTTCTCGGAGGTCAGGCTGATGGTGGGGTGGTCGTCCAGCAGCCGGAGGGTGCCCCCCGACCAGGTTACCGCTCCCAGATCGGCCGATGCGACAACTGCGGTGGTCAAGACCGCGAGATACACACATACGCAAAGGCGAGACATACAGACCCCTCCTGGACGAAAGCGGTCAGCGCAGATGCGGCCGGCCTGCGCCCCGGCGCACCCACTAGGTTTGACACCTCTGATGTCGGGAAGGTTTCATTGCTGGCCGCGAACGCGCCGGAAGTCGCCTTGACCGTTGCAGGATATTGCCCCTGAGCGGCGAACAGTATACACAATCTGGCGGTTACTCTCGCGGCAGAGCGTGTAGCCTATGATTGACTGGGAGAGAGAACAGGACGTCCTTCGCCTGCTGCACCGGCAGCGCCACCTCACGGCTGACCAGGCCCGCGAGGTCTACCAGGAGGGCATCAAGAGCGATCAGTCAGCCCTCACGCTCGCTGTGATGAAGGGCTACGTGACCCAGGAGCAGATGAACGAGGTGCGCGGCACCCCGGCGGAGGAGGTCGCGTCCCTGCGGGAGATCGAGATTGACCCTGGCGTGCTCACTTTCATTCCCAGGGAGATGGGCAGGCGCCTCCGGGCCTTTCCGGTCTGCATCAGGGGTGACACGCTGGAGCTGGCGATGAGCGATCCGGATAACGTGGCCGCGATTGACGAGGTGCGGCGGGAGACCTCTCTCAAGGTCAAACCCCTGCGGGTGATGGACCCCGAGATCTCCTGGGCGATGGACACCTACTGGACGGAGGACGAGGTGCTCGAACTCGACACCAGGGTCGCCGGGCAGGTTGAGGGCGTCAGCGAAGAGGTGGACCGCATCGCCGACCTCTCCGACGCGCCGGCCATCGTTCAGCTCGCGAGCTCTATGATAACTGAGGGCGTGCGTCGCGGCGCCAGCGATGTCCACATCGAGTCCTTGCGCGAGGGCGTCAACGTGCGCTTTCGCGTGGACGGGGTGCTGGAGGCGGGCCTGGACCTCCCTGAGACTATCAAGTCCGCCCTGCTCTCGCGCCTGAAGATAATGGCCGGTATGGACATCGCCGAGTCGCGCAAGCCGCAGGACGGGCGCTTCACCACGCGGGCGGCGGGCCGGCGCGTGGACGTGCGCGTCGCCACCCGCCCCACGCTGCACGGCGAGAACATCGTGCTCAGGCTGCTCGACAAGACCCGCCTCTACGTCACCTTCGAGCAGCTTGGTATGTCCGGGCCGCTGCGAGAGCAGGTCGAGGCGATCCTGAGCGCCACGCGCGGCCTGGTGGCCATCGCGGGCGGCACCGGGTCGGGCAAGACCACCAGCCTGTACGCGGCCCTTCACTACCTGCGGCGCAGCCAGGTCAATATCGAGACCGTCGAGGACCCCATCGAGTACCAGCTAGAAAGCGTCAATCAGTCCACGGCCCGCCCGGACATCGGCGTGGGCTTCGCCGAGCATGTGCGGGCCATTATGCGCCAGGACCCCGACATCATCATGGTCGGCGAGGCGCGCGATCATGAGACCATTGATGCCTCCTTCCGCGCTGCGCTCACCGGCCACCTGGTGCTGACCAGCATGCACGGCAATGACGCCGCCGGAGCGCTCACGCGGATGCTCCAGATGGAGATCGAGCCGTACCTGGTCTCCTCGGCGTTGCGGGCGGTGATCGCGCAGCGGCTGGTGCGCAAGGTCTGTCCCGAGTGCAAGGTGATGCGCGACATCTCGGAGGTGCTGGCAGAGACGCCCGCGCTGGCGAAGCGGCTTCAGGAGCATCGCATCACGGAGGTGGCCCACGGCGAGGGCTGCGAGCGCTGCCGCGGCACCGGCTTCCTGGGGCGGACCGGGCTCTTCGAGTTGATGCGGATGACCCCGACGCTGAAGCAGATGGTATTGGGCGAGGTTGACGAGGAGCAGGTGCGGCACACGGCGGTATCGGAGGGGATGGTGCCGATGAGCCGCGACGCGATGAGCAAGCTCCGCGCCGGCGTCATCGGCATCGAGGGCCTGCTCAGCCTCTACGCCGACCAGGCCACGGACTACGGCCAGGACATGCAGAGCATGCTCCGCGGCACGGATACTGGCTAGGCGCCGCACGACGGAGGCTGGAGGCAGGAAGGGCGAGGCTGGCCGCCGTTGGCGCTGTTTCGCCGTGGAGCCGGAGTTCCCGCTCCGATTCTCTATGTCGTGAAACAGGAGCGTCGGGGGAGGACCTCCGACCTACGCGGCGTTTGCGCTTCCCAGCTTCCAGCTCGCAGCTTCGGCCGCACGGGATGAGGCGCAAGTGCGTCTCTCGCCACGAGGTGATCAGGATGTCCGGCGGGATGAATAGCCGCGAGCGGATGTTGGGTGCCATCGAGTGCCGCGAGACCGACTACATCCCGTGCAGCTTCATGATCTTCGCCGCGCTGCGCGGCCGCTGCGACAGCGACGAGGAGTTCGTCCGGCGTCAGGTGCAGATGGGCCTGGACGCTGCCGTGCCGACCGCCTCCTGGGCCTCCGCGCGGAATCCCGAGCACCGAGACCTGCCGGGCATAGACCTCCCCTTCCCGCCCCAGGTGCAGGTGCGGCAGTGGCGGGAGGAGCGCTCGGATGGCCCCGACCTGCTGCACAAGGAGTACGTCACGCCCGACGGCACCCTCAAGACCGAGGTGCTCGCAACCGAGGACTGGCCCTACCCCAACCACGTGCCGATCTTTGACGACTACCTGGTGCCGCGCGCTGCCAAGTTCCCGGTGGAGAGCAAGGCCGACCTCGCCGCTCTCCGCCACCTGCTGGCGCCGCCCGAGCCTGACGATGTCGCCAGGTTCCGCGCCAATGCGGACCTGGCCCGGAAGTTGGCAACGGAACTGGATCTGCTGCTGACCGGCGGGATGGGGCTGGGCCTGGAGGCGGGGGCCTGGCTGTGCGGGATGCAGCAGCTCATCTTCCACGCCGTTGACCGGCCGCAGATGGTGGACGAGCTGGCCGAGATGCTGCACGCGTGGAACGTGGCGCGGATGAGAGAGGTGCTCGCGCTCGGCGTGGACGTGTTCATCCGCCGGGGCTGGTACGAGGGCACCGACTTCTGGTCGCCCCCGATGTACGAGCGCTTCATCTTGCCGTATCTCACGCGCGAGGTGCAGGTAGCGCACGAGGCGGGCGCCAAGTTCGGCTACATCAATACCAGCGGCACGATGGGCATCCTGGACTATCTCGTCCAGGCCGGCGTGGACGTGCTCATCGGCGTGGACCCGGTGGAGGGGATGCGCACCGACATGAGACAGATGCGCGAGCGCGTGGGAGACCGGATGGCCTTGTGGGGCGGGGTCAACGGCTTCGTGACGGTCGAGATGGGCTCGCCGCAGGATATACGCGACGCGGTGCGCGAGGCCCTGGAGGCCCTGGGCCCGCGCGGCTTCATCCTCTCGCCCGTGGACAACATCCGCGACGAGAGCGACGAGACGATGCAGCGCGTGCAGGTCTTCCTCGAGGCCTGGCGCGAGCTGCGCTGACCCGCCACGAACGACGACCGACAACGACGCGGAGGGCGAACGATGAAAGCGTTTACAGTCATTCTCGCAATCCTGGTGTCCGCCGGAGCCTGGGCCACGACCATCGAGGAATTTCTCGCGGTGCCTCAAGGCCAACCGCAAACTGTTGAGGACCTCGGCCCCGGCAAGCCCTTTGTCATTGATGGCGGGATGCACGAGGGGCACAGGTCCCTTGAGTGGGGCTCGCTGAGGTTGGACAACACGGGGCCCGCCTACGGCCTGCGATACAACGTGTGCGTGCAGAAGGACGCCCATCCCGGCATGATCGAGGTCTGGCCGCGTGAGGGCGGCCTCGGGATCGGGATGACGCGGCCGACGGGCGCCAACTTCTACTCCGGCGGCTTCCTGGATGTGCGCGTTGACGGCGTTTCGGTAGGCCCCTATAAGGCGAAGATCGAGCGCCTCACCTACGCCGCAGCGACCGCCTATCGCTTCACGTGGGACGTGCCCGCCGCGCAGGTGCAGGTCCTCTTCGTGGGCAAGGATGGCGATGACAGGCTCTTCGTGCACGGGCAGGTGACGCCCAGGGATGTCATTGATAGCATCGAGGCGAGCGTGCGTTGCTTCCCGTCGAGCTTCGGCGAGCCGCGCGACCGCTGGATGGTCACCGCCGAGCGCGAGCTGGAGCACGGGGCGAAGGCGCTGCTGGGCCCGAGCGAGTGCTGGGCGTTCTTCCTGGACAGGCACTTCGACGAGGCTACGTTGCCCGATGAGTCACAGGGCCCCTGCGCGCTCCTGTTCAGTCCCAGGCAGGTGCGCCGCGCGATGGTGGACGTGGGCAGCTACGGCATCAACACCGGCCTGGAGCTGATGCCCGGTCAGACCAGCTTTGACCTCGCCCTCTGGGAGTTCCCGAACCAGGCGAACGACGACGCGCTCGCCGCTCTGCGAGCGGCCGTCGCGGAGGTGGAGGTGACCGACTTGCAGGTGGAGATCGTCGAGGCTGCGCCGCGCGTGCTGGCCGCCGATGGCGAGCCCGCGGCGACGCTGGTGCTGCCCGCTGAGGCCACGCCACGGGAGGAGATGGCGGCGCGGGACCTGCAGATGTACCTCCAGCAGATGAGCGGCGCGTACCTGCCCATCGTGCGCGGGGAGATGCCGGAGACGGGCAACCGCGTGCTCATCGGTGCGGTCGCCGGGCACACCTACGGCAATCCGTCGCCCGGGATGGCCGGCTTCGCGCTCAAGACCGAGGGCCGCGACATCCTCATCCGCGGCGAGGACGACTTCGCCACGCTCTACGGCGCCTGCGAGCTGCTGGAGAAGCTGGGCGTGCGCTGGTTCCTGCCCGGGCGCATCGGTGAGGTCGTGCCTGAGCTGGCGACCGTGATGGTGCCCGAGCTTGATGAGACGCAGCGGCCTGACTTCGGTATGCGCTGGGTCGGCCGCGACGAGTGGAGCTACCGCAGCAAGTGCAACGGGCGCGCCGTCGGCATCGGGATGGGCTTCAACGTCCAGCCCGGCATCTATCACTCGCAGTACCGGTTTATGAGCACGCAGCAGTACTTCGAGGACCACCCCGACTGGTTCGCCCTCATCAAGGGCGAGCGCTGCGGCGAGCGCGACGCGAAGCCCTGCACCTCGAACCCCGAGGTCGTCAAGCAGACCGCCGCCAACATGGCCGCGCTGCTCGACAGCGACCCCGACATTGACATGGTCAGCCTCTCGTACACCGATGGCAGCTACTACTGCGAGTGCCCCAACTGCACCGCGCTCGATGAGCCGGATGTCCCGCGCGATCAGAGTATGTCCCGCCGCACGCTCATCTTCTACAACGCGGTGGCCGAGGAGCTGGTGAAGACCCACCCGAACGCAAAGATCCTGGCGGGCGCCTATCACGTGTACAACCGCCCGCCGAAGGATCCCGACCTCAAGGCCCATCCCGCGCTCTCGCTGGTGCTCTGCCACTACACGACCTACTGCAACCTGCACCCGGTCAATGACCCGACCTGCCCGCCGAACGTGGAGTACGCGAAGCTGCTGGCCGACTGGCAGCGCATTATCCCGGACGTGTACTTCTACGAGTACTATCACAGCGGCGGCTCGTGGTATTGGCCTTTCCAGCTCATCCACGCCATCCGCACCGACATCCCGTACTTCCGCGAGACCGGCTGCAAGGGCCTTTACACGCAGTACGGGGCCATCTGGGACAACTTCATCAACTACTACGTCGCCGCGAAGCTCCTGTGGGATACCGACGCCGACGTGGACGCGCTCCTCGAGGAACTCTACGACAAGCTCTTCGGCCCCGCGCGGGAGCCGATGGCGAAGTACTACACCACGGTCATTCGGACGCTCGGCGACACGGACACGCACGCCTGCACCTGCTCATTCGGCCGCAAGGGCCGAGAGGTGTTCACCGACGAGCTGCTGGCCGAGCTGCGCGGTCTGCTGGAGGAGGGCAAGCGCCTGGCGCAGGATGACCGGCTGGTGAGCGCCCGACTGCGCAAGGTGGACACCTCGCAGGAGTGGGCCGAGCGCTTCGCCCGGTACTTCGACCTGCGCAAGGTGGCGCTGGAGTTGCCGCCGGGCGAAGAGCGGCACCAGGCCGCCGTGCGCGCCCTGGAGCACATTGAGGCACTCTGCGACGAAGTAACGCGCGACCGGCGCAAGTGGGAGGGCGTCGCCCCCAGCGGCACCGGTGGGGACACGCGCCCCTGGCGGCCGCTGCTTGACCAAGCCCGCAAGCTCGCCCAGCCGCCGCCGGCGCCCGTCGGCGAGAAGCTGCGCGACCTGCCCCTCAAGTGGCGCTTCGCCGTCGACCGGGAGGATGTCGGCATCAAGCAGGGCTGGTTCGCGCCCGACTTCGATGACTCCGGCTGGGCGGAGATCAACGTGGGGCAGTATTGGGAGGACCAGGGCTACAAGGACTACGATGGCATCGCCTGGTATCGGCTGATGGTGCCGATCACCGAGGCCGACCTCGCCGAGCCGCTGTTGCTGGGCTTCGAGGGCGTGGACGCGGAGGCGTGGGTGTATCTCAACGGTCAGGAGATCGGCCATCACGACGGCTGGGACGAGCCGTTCGCGGTCAAGCTG
>CBFDBV010000213.1:0-7981 GCA_965603135.1 uncultured bacterium | reverse complement strand
ACCCCCGCCCGGCGGAGCTTCCGCTCCGCTCCCCACCGCCACAGCCCCGCCCGGCGGAGCTTCCGCTCCGCTCCCCAACGCCACCGCCCCGCCCCCTAGCTCCATCTCGACCCGGCAGAGGCCGTCGAGCTTGCGCGCCTCGGGCGTGTCGCAGTACGGGCAGCTCAGATCGCAGCCGCGGAAGCGCACGAACACCTGCTGGAAGCCGGCGAGCAGCCCCTCGCCCTGGATCGAGGAGAATATCTCGGCCACCGGTGCGGTGAGGGCATCGGCCTGCGGCACCTTACTGTACCCCCCGGACCTTGCGGGTCGCCAGGTCAACGCCATCAAGCTCCGAGGCGTACGCCTCGAGCAGCTCTCGGGCCAGCGCCTCCGGCTGGACGCCCCACTCATCGAGGCCGACGGCGGGCACCGGCGCGCCGGACGGGTCCAGGTTCAGTCCCACGTGCACGAGCGTCGAGACGGGGGAGACGGTGGCGATGGAGACGCTGAGCTTGCGCTCGCCCGGCGGAGCGTCCGCTCCGCTCCCCGCCGCCACACCCCTGCCCGCGTAGAGGTCGTCCCCCTTACGGCGTAGAGGGGGAACGTCGCCGCGTCGGGCGAGCGCCTCGGCGATGATGCAGAT
The DNA here is from genome assembly GCA_965603135.1 of uncultured bacterium. Classification (GTDB taxonomy): domain Bacteria; phylum Armatimonadota; class Zipacnadia; order Zipacnadales; family UBA5352; genus CBFDBV01. Next base: position 7,356 of record CBFDBV010000213.1, on the reverse strand, counting down.
GAACAGGCGCTGGCACAGGACGGCTTTCTCCAGGTCGCGGTCGAAGTGCTCGGCGATGAAGTGAAGCATACTCGCCGCGGCGATCGGGACCCCGGCTGCCACGTCCGCGAGGTCCACCATCTCCGTCAGCGCGACCTCACAGGGGCCCTCGAAGGCCACGATGGCATCGCCCTGGAGGCCGAAGGTGTCCAGGATCCAGCGGGAGCGGAGCTGGTGGCCCGTGTACTTGACCGGCTGGGGATGATAGAGGGTTTGCATGCCGAGGCCTCTGAGCATTCACGCTCTGCGGAGTCTCACGGCTATGATAGGCCCGCCACGAGCGAGTGTCAAGGAAGCGTGCTTGCGCGGCGTCGCGACGGTTCTTGACAGCCGACGGGCGGGGTGATAAGGTGCGCCTGACAACTGATAGCGTCGCTGGGGGAGCGCAGAGCTGAGAGGTCTCGGGCCGCAGGACGCGCTGCGTGCTCACCGGGGCCAACCCCACGAACCTGATCCGGGTAATGCCGGCGTAGGGAAGCGACAGCAAGGCGCCATCATCGGCCGCCGGCAAGGTCCGCTTCCGCCGGCGGCATTTCATCTCCCGGGCACCGCACAAGAGGAGGCCGACAGGATGTCGGAGTTGAGCGCAGAGAGCATCAAGTTCGACGAGTTGACCATCACCCGCGGCGTAGTGCAGACCTTCTTCGAGGACTTCCTGGACTCGTTTGAGCTGGATGTAGCGATCGCCGGCGCGGGGCCCTCAGGCCTGACCGCGGCGCGCCTGCTCGCCCAGGAGGGCCTCAAGGTCGCCATCTTCGAGCGGAAGCTCCAGGTCGGTGGCGGCATCTGGGCTGGTGGCATGCTCTTCCCGAGGATCGTGGTCGAAGAAGAGGCCGCCCACCTGATGACCGAGGTCGGCGTGAGATGCCGCCCCTGGCAGGATGGCTGCGTTATCGCCGACGCCGTGGAGATGGTCAGCAAGTTCGCCGCCGCCGCAATTGACGCCGGCGCCCACATCTGGGTCGGCATCGAGGTCGAGGACGTGATGATAGACGCTCAGAACGCCGTCTGCGGCGTCGTCATCAACTGGGGCGCGGTCGCGGCCGCCGGGCTGGACGTGGACCCCCTCGGTGTGCGCGCGAAGGTCGTCATTGATGGCACCGGCCACCCGGCCGAGATCGCGCGCATCGTCCTGGCCAAGGTCCCCGGCGCCAGTTTCGACAGCCCCCACCCTGATGTCCCCGGGGAGGCCTCTATGCACGTCCCCCGCGCCGAGGCGGCCCTCCTCCCCAACACCAAGGAGATCTACCCAGGCCTGGTCGTCACCGGCATGGCGGCCAACGCGATTCACAAGTCCCCCCGCATGGGGCCCATCTTCGGCGGGATGTTGCTCTCCGGTCAGAAAGCCGCTCAGGTCGCAGCGGAGATCGTGAGAGGCTGAACCGGCCCGGGTGATGGTGCGTCTGCTGGCCGATTGTGCCGAAAACCGCGGAGCGGTTTGAGCGCAGTTGGCCGTAGCCTGCAGATACACCGCCCGCCCTGTGCTGAACGGGACGGTCGGCGGGCAGAAGCGACCCTCCTGACAGCCGAAGCGGCACGCCGGTGCGTCGCCTACGGGAACACGCGGTGGCCGATCTTGCCCGTGATCGCGTCTATGATGAGCCAGATGCCCGCCACGGTGTACTCCCCCAGCACCAGCCCCAGGAATGGCACCTGGAGCGTGCGGTAGAGGCCCACTGAGCCGTAGCGCGTCACGAGTGCCTTCGCGGCCCAGCCGAAGAGGAAGGGAAACCACATGCGCGAGGCCTCGAAGCCTGTGCCCACCACGTAGGCGATGGGGTGCAGCGGGAACCACAGGAAGAGTTGCCGCGCGCGGATGAGGATGGCGCACAGCGCCGCACCGACGCCCAGGGCGATCAGCCGGTCGGTCTCAATGCCGGTCTCATTGATGAGCATGCTCTTGAGCCGCTCGGCGTTCCCGCGCGGCCCGCTGATGAAGAACCACGAGTGCATAGCCAGCGCGCCCTTGGCGTAGGCCACGTTCAGCGACGCCCAGTAGGAGATCAGCACCGCGGCGCCGACCGCCGCGATGATGGCGTAGTACATATGCCGCCGGTCAATCCGCGCCTCGTCGGCGATCTTGAGGCTGTGCATAATCTGCGGCATCAGGAAGCTCTTCAGGTCGTACATATACACGTACTCGGTGAAGTTGAGGATGGTCAGGTCCACGGGCGCGAAGTGCGCTGAGCCCGCGAACCCCGTCAGGATCACGCTGGGCCGCATCTGCACCGCCTTGGCGAAGAGAATCCCGCTCTCCACCACCAGCCGCGCCATCCCCCAGCAGATGACCAGGAAGATAAGGTAGGTCAGCACGGCCACGAGCACAGACATACCCGCCACGTTCAGCCACACCACCACGATCGCGCCCGCGATGATCAGCCCCCAAAAGGCCACCGTCACGGACATCGCCTCGGGACTGTCATCCCTCGGTCGGCCGCGCCGGCGCACGAAGCCCTCCCACATCTCCCTCAGGTGCCCGCGCGCGACCCACAGGCCGTAGGCCACGTAGACAATGAACGCCCCCTGGTACTGGTTCTCCTCCACCTTGCGCAGCACCGGCTGGCGGCCGACGGCGTCGAAGGCAACGTGCTGAAGTCGGCCGAACCACCAGAAGATCCACAGCGACAGCGAGATTTCCGTGGTCAGGAAGTACGCGAAGCCGATGACCGAGAAATGCACGTAAAGGGGCGAGGCCAGGAAGCGCCAGGGCCGGCTGGTGATGCCGGAGAGGAACCTGATGCCCTGCAGTTGCATCAGCGGAATGCCGGGGACGTACTCATGCAGCGCGTTGAGGTTATGTATGATGAACGGGATGGCGAAGCCGATCCACAGCAGCTTGTTGCGAAAGAAAGGGACCGCGGAGATGTCGCGCCTCTGCGGCATCACCATCTCCAGCGGGAGCTGCACCAGCGGGAAGATCAGGTTCTCACGTTGGACCCACTGCTTGCGCACAATCGCGCCCAGGCAGAACATCGCCAGGTAGAAGCCGAAGGTGAGGATAGTCCAGGCGATGAGCGGGGTTGCCCACTCGCCCCAGGGCCAAGCCACCCCCGGTGGCGCGCCGTCGTAGAACCACCTGATCGCCGTGCTGCCGGGCTCAGGCGCGATCCAGGTCGGCAGATACTGAAAGAATATCTCCTCCCACTTGTTCTCGAAGGAGGCCATGTAGAACGGCCCGGTCATCACCGGGAAGACATACAGCGCCAGGCCGAAGGTGGGGATGCCCGCCGCCACCAGCATCATTGCGGTGACAATGAGGTTCTCCTGGGGTGTGAGAGCCCAGCGGCGAGCGATCTGTCCCACGACCCAACTGAGCGGGAGCACGAGGATGACGAGCAGGAAGAGGGGCCCGACTGGGAAGTGACAGCCCCCCAGCTCTGAGGCGTGCATAAAGCCGGTGGTGTACGGGATCGCCACGCACAACGCCGCGACCATCACCAGGCCCAGGATCATCGCCCGGGGGGTGAGTCGGGCGACACGCTGCTCACGACCCGATGTCGCTGTCGCTGCGGAAGCGGGCACACTGCGCTCGTCGGGCAAAGAAAGGGCCTCCTTGGGAGGGAGGTCGGGCAGGGCTGGCGCGGGAAAGGCGCGACGTGTACACAATTCGGCGCAACCAGGCAATTGACCTGCACTGGCCTGGCCCAGCCCAGGACAAGCCCTGCGCCGACACAAGAAGGCGAACGTCGCCGGGGAGCCTTGCTCGGCGGCTGTTCCCGCCAGAATCCGTGAGCGCCAGGGGGAGCGGACGCGTATGAGCAGACGAGGGCCCCACGTCAATGAGCTGTTCAGTCTCGCCGGCAAGGTGGCGATGGTGACAGGCGGTGCCCGGGACCTGGGCCTGGACATGGCCGAGGCCCTGGGGGAGGCCGGGGCGGACCTGGTTATCACCTCGCGCAGCGGGGAGAAGGCGGAACAGTCCGCCCGGGACTTAGCATCCTACCTTGACGTGCGGGTCCTGGCGCTGGGCCTGGATGTGACCGACGAGACCGCCGCTGAAGGCGCGTTCCGCCGCGTGACGGACGAATACGGCAGGTTGGACGTGCTGGTCAACAACGCCGGCGGAGCCCGACGAACAGGCGGGGGCACGACTACGGACACGCGCCTGGTGGATGACTGGGAGTATGTGATCGCGGTCAACTTGCGCGGGACCTTCCTGTGCTGCCGCTATGTGCTACCCATTATGAGAGAGCAGGGCAGGGGCGCCATCATCAACATCGGCTCCATCAGCGGCATGGTCGGGCGAGATCGCTGGGTCTACGAAGGCTCTGAGATGGTCCCGAATATGACGGACTACACCGCCGCCAAGGGCGGCATCATCGCCTTCACCAGGGACCTGGCCGCCGAGAACGGCTGCCACGGGATCCGGGTCAACTGCATCTCGCCGGGGGGCTTCGAGCGCGGGCAGCCCGAGGAGTTCATCCGCCGCTACAACAAGCAGACCATCCTGGGGCGGATGGGTCGCGACGGCGTGGACCTCAAGGGCGCGGTCGTCTACCTGGCCTCCGAGGCCTCCGCCTACGTGACGGGCCACAACCTGGTCGTGGACGGGGGCTTCACGGCATGGTAGCGCAGTCAGTGACCCGTGTCCTGGTGGTGGGCTGCGGCTCGATAGGGCGCCGCCATGCTCGTCTGCTGGCCGAGCGCCCGGACGTCGAGGTGTCGGTCTGCGACACGCTGGCGGACAACCTCCAGGCGGCCCTTGCCGGAGCCGCCGGAGCGAAGGGGTTCGATGACTTCGAGACTGCCCTGGCCGTTGAACCGGACGCCGTGTTCGTGTGCACTCCCAACCACCTTCACCGGCCCATGAGCCTTGCCGCGCTGGAGGCGGGCTGCGACGTGCTGTGCGAGAAGCCCCTGGCCGACACGGTCGAGAACGCCGCCGCCATCGCCGAGGCCGCTGCCGGCTCTGATCGGATGCTGCACGTGGGATACTCGCTGCGCTCTCACACGGGCCTCAGGCGCCTGCGCGAGCTGGTCGAGCAGGGCGCGTGCGGCACCCTCGTGGGGGCGAGGGCCATGGTGGGCACCTACTTCACCCTGATGTGCGCCACCACGCCCTACCGCCTCGAAGAAGAGAATGCGTTGATCCTTGACTACACGCACCTGCTCGACTACCTGCGCCTGCTGCTGGGGAGGCTGGTGCGGGTCAGCGCCGAGTCGGCGACCCTGGGCGACCTGGAAATGCTGCCCCGGCCCAACGTGTTCAGCCTATTGCTCACCCACGAGTCCGGGGCGCTGTCGCAGATGCACGCGGACTACGTGCAGCACCCGCAGCGGCACATCACGGAGGTCTTCGGCGACCGTCGGACGCTGGTCTACGACTGGCAGGAGGGCGAGCTGCGCATCTTCGACCGCGAGCGGGATGGCTACAACGTCGAGCGGGTGGTGACCGGGCGCGACGACATCTACCGCACCCAGATCGCCGAGTTCCTGGAGGCGATCCACGGGGACATGGTTCCGGTGTGCACCCCCGAGGAGGGCGTGGCGGCGCTCAAAGCCGCGATGGCGGCCGTGCAGTCGGCCGAGGAGCATAGGGTGGTGGAGGTGTAGCCCGCCGGGGGAATTGAGCATGGCGTCCACCGTAACACCCCGCTAACACGCGGCCCCGGCATCGGATTCTCGGGAGGGACAAATCCCGGCTCAGACACAAGGATAAAGCGCGCCAAGTGAAAGGGAGAGGCCGCATGTTCATTGACATCCACGCCCACGCGTACCGGAAGCGTCCACCAAGGTACTCGTTCTCAACGCCTGAGCAGGTGCTCGAGCGCTACGACGCCCTCGACATCGAGAAGGGGGCGCTGCTGCCGATCGTCAGTCCCGAGATCTACCTCCCCCAGGCGAACGAGGACATCCTGGAAATGGTCGAGCAATACCCCGACCGCTTCATCCCCTTCTGCAACATTGACCCTCGAGCCCTGACGAACTCCGCCACTGCGCCGCTGGGTGACCTGCTGCGCTACTACCGCGACCAGGGATGCAAGGGCCTGGGCGAAGTGATGCCTAACCTGCCGGTCATGCACCCCATGGTCCAGAACCTCTTCAAGCACGCCGAAGAGGTGGGGCTGCCGGTGACCTTCGACGGCTCGGATCAGATGGAGGGAGATTTCGGGCTCTACGACGACCCCGGGCTGCCGCAACTCGAGCACACCCTCCAGCGCTTCCCAGACCTCATTATGCTCGGACACGGCCCGGTGTTCTGGTCGGAGATCGGACGGTTGGAGACGCCGGGCGAACGGGCCATCATCTTCGGCCCCCACGGCGGGCAGGTCGGCCGCATGCCAGAGGGTCCGATCAAAGAGGAGGGCGTTGTGCCCAAGCTCTTCCGCCGGTATCCGAACCTGTATGGCGACCTGTCCGACGCGTCCCCCTGCAATGCCCTGTCCCGCGATCCCGACTACGGCCCCAGGTTCCTGACCGAGTTCCAGGATCGTCTGCTCTTCGGCACCGACATCTGCTCGCCTGACATGCCCTTTCCGATGGTTGACCTGCTCCTGGACTGGCGCGACACGGGGAAGATCACCGAGGAGGTCTTCAACAAGGTCGCCCGAGAGAACGCGGTGAAGCTGCTCGAGTTGGAGTAGCGGCCGAACCATGCCGTTGCGCTCGGTCCAGGATACCGTGGAGGCGCTGCGGGCGGCAATGGCGGCGGTCCGCTCGGCCACGGAACACCGGGCCATGGAGCTATGATGGGGCACGGGGTACAGTCACCTATTCGCCGCAAGCACCGCGGACAGTCATCAGTCTCTCGAGGATAGGTGACTGTCCCCCCTCCGCGAAAGGAAGGCATACCGTGTCCGAACGAGTGGTCTACATCAGCGGCGAATGGTTTCCGGAAGCCGAAGCGAAGATCTCGATCTTCGACTCCGCGGTTATGCTCGGGGACTGTGTCACCGAGTCCACCCGCACCTTCAGGCAGAAGCCCTTCAAACTCAACGGGCACATCCTCCGCCTGTACAAGTCGCTCAAGGTCTGCCGCTTCGAGGCGGGGATGAGCCCGGCCGAGATGGAGGAGCTGTCACTGCAGGTCATGGAGCGTAACCTTCCAGCGTACGGCCCGGAGGATGATATGTGGATCGTGCACAACATCTCCCGTGGCGCCTATCCGCCCACGGGGGATCAGTCCACGAAGCGCGAGCCGACGATCATCGTCCACACGGCGCCCATGGACCTGCGCTACTGGGCGCCGTTCTATGTCCACGGCTGTCACGCGGTGACACCTCCCAGCCGCGTGATACCGGCCCAGTCCCTGGACCCCAAGATCAAGAACCGCAGCCGCATGGCCTACACCCTCGCCGAGTTGGAGACGAAGCTGGT
>CBFDBV010000212.1:0-8053 GCA_965603135.1 uncultured bacterium | reverse complement strand
TGTGCGTGGTCTTGCGGATGGTGGTCTCGATGGCCCCGCGCAGGTCGGCGGTCACGTCCACGATCACCGCACCCTCGGCCATCTCGCGGACCATCTCACGCGTCACGACGTGAACAGCCGAGGCCTCGGGCACCGTCGCCCCGTTCACGACCAGCCAAGCGTCGCGGATGGTGTCAGCCACCGGCCCGGGATCGGGCGACAGGACGCTGGTCTGAGGCAGGGACGCCCGGAGCGCCTCGCGCCTGGCGTCCGAGAGTTCGAAGACGGTCACTTCCGCCCCTAGGGCGCTCGCGGTCGCCGCGGCCGAACTGCCCACCGTCCCGCCACCGATCACGACGACCTGAGGCTGGTCGGGCCCGGCGACTTCGCCCAGCATCACCCCAGGGCCGCCGTGGATGCTCTGCAAGAGCTGCGCGCCGATGAGCACAGCCATGTGGCCCGCGATCCGGCTCATCGGCTCCAGCAGCGGCAGCGAGCCATCATCCAGCCGCACGCGCTCGAAGGCGATGGCCGTTACCTCCTTCTCCAGCAGCGCGCGCACCATCTCGGGCCGGGTCTCGGGGTGCATATACGAGAACAGCGTCGAGCCCGCCATCGGTAGCTTGTGCTCCTCGGGCGAAAGCTGCTTGACCTTCACGACCAGCTCGCCCGCCGCGAATGTCTCGGCGTGTTCCTCGATGATGCCCGCGCCGGCGTCGAGATACTCCTGGTCAGCGAAGCCGCTGCCCATCCCGGCCGCGCCTTCGATGGCGACCGCATGCCCGGCCGCAACCAGCTCGCGCGCGCCATCGGGCGTGATGCCCACGCGCAGCTCGTTGTCCTGTATCTCCGCGGGCACTGCGATCTTCATACGTCAACCTCCACGTCTGTGCTCGCCGCCGTGCAGCGACTGTTCGATGGGCGTGGGCGCCGGACCTCCCCGGCAGCGATGCCCAACCCTCACAGCACAAGAAATCGGATGGGGCAGGCTTCCAGCCTGCCGGCAGGCTGGAAGCCTGCCCCACGGCGGCCCATCTGCCTCTTCGCGTTGCATAGCAAGGGAGTTTGTGATAGAATTCACGGTAGGTGGCAGCCAGCGCCTCTTGACTCCCTTCATGACAGGAGCAGCAGTCGTCGGGGCAGCAAGCCCGGTCCGTAAGCCGGAGTGAAGCAGCAATATGTGGGACTGGACACTTAGAGCCAAGCTGACTGCGGCCTTCCTGGCCGTCGCGATCACCAGCGGCGTGATCACGACGATGGCCGGGAGCTACCTCTTCAAGACGAACGTGATGCGGGAGGCGCTGCGGCGAGTGGAGTTGGACCTGAGGGCCGCGCGCGCCACCTACGACCACCAACTCGGCGAGACCGAGCGCCTCGCCTGGATACTCGCCGAGGTCCCTCCGGAAGCATCCGCCCCGTGCGCTTACCTCTGCCAGGCCAGGTTGGCCAGCGTTCGCGACCGATGCGACCTGGACTGGCTTCAACTCTCCGCTGCCGACGGCACTGTCACCCTGTCCGCGAGCGGCAAGGGCATCGGCAAAGACGCGCTGGGCGGGAAGGTCGCGCGGCTGGCTCTGCAGCAGCGGCAGTCCATCTCGGGCACTGAACTCATCTCTGTGGAGCAGCTCGCACGGGAACGTCCCGGCCTCGGGGAACAGGCGCACGTCAAGGTCAAACCGACGCCTCGGGCGAAGCCCGGCGGACCCACCGAGCTACGCCACGGGATGTGCCTGGTGTCTGCCGCCCCGGTGGTGGGAGCGGACGGGGAGGTGGAGGGCGCCATCGTCGGGGGGAAGCTGCTCAACCGCAACTTCGACTTCGTGGACCAGATTCGGGACACGGTCTTCCAGACAGCCACTTTGCACGGCAAGAGCCTCGGGACGGTCACAGTCTTCCAGGGCGACGTGCGGGTGACGACCAACGTTACCGACCCGCGCGGAGAGCGCGCCATCGGCACTCGCGTGTCCGAGGAGGTCTACGACCGGGTGCTGGGGGAGGGGGAGGCCTGGCTCGGCAATGCCTTCGTCGTGGACACCTGGTACGTCTCCGCCTACGAGCCCATCAGGGACGTCGAGGGCAAGATCATCGGCATGCTCTACGTGGGCGTGCTCAAGGACTGGTACACGCGCATCGAGCAGAGCATCGTGCTCGCATTCGTGCTGCTGGGCCTCAGCGCGGTCGTCGCCGCCGCCATCATATCCACGTGGCTCGCGACGAGGATCGCGCAGCCGATACGACGGCTGACCGACGGAGCCGAGGCGATCTCGCGGGGAGACCTGGAGTACCGCCTGCCCGAGCCCCGGAGCGCGCGGCGCGACTCGGTCAAGAAGCTTACCATCGCCTTCAACAGAATGGGCGAGGCCCTGCAGCAGCGGCAGCAGGAGCTGGAGCAGAGCAACCGGGAGCTGTACCGCTGGAATCGCAACTACCTGGGCACGCTCGAGTTCATCACCCACGAGCTGAAGAACCAGCTCGCGGCTATGAAGCTGAACCTCTTCGCGGTGCGCGACGGGTACATAGGCGAGATCACCGAAGAGCAGAGGGAAGCCCTGGTGGACGTGGCCACGGCTCTGAACCGCACCGACGAGATGATCAGGAACTACCTGAACCTGTCGCGCATAGAGCGGGGCGAGCTTGAGGTGCAGGCGCGCCCGGTCTCGGTGGAGCATGACGTGGTGCGGCCCGTGCTGCGCGAGCGTACCGGCGCCTTCAAGGACAAGGACATGACCGTCCAGGTCGAGTTGCCGCCGGAGTTGGTAGTGCAGGCGGACCCGGACCTGCTCCAGGTGGTCTACGAGAATCTGCTGGGGAACGCCTGCAAGTACGGCCGGCGAGGCGGCACGGTAAAGGTAGGCGGCTCCTTCAAGGACGGCTCCTGCGAGCTGTGGGTCTGGAACGAGGGCGAGGGCGTGCCGCCGGACAGGTTGAAGCAGTTGTTCCGGAAGTTCACGCGGTTCCCCAGCGAGAACGCCGAGCAGGAGCGCGGCAGCGGGCTGGGGCTGTTCATCACCAAGTCCATCATCGAGAAACACGGTGGAGAGATAAGGGTGGAATGTGAGTCCGGGGAGTGGATCAACTTCATCTTCGCCCTGCCGCGCTCCGAAGTGGTGGGCGGAGATGCGCCCGGTGCCCCGATTCTCATAGGTGACACGCCCGGACCAAGCGAAGGTGGCGAGTGAGCGGAGATGTCCCAGGAGGGCGGACAGGACACCAAGTACACCATCCTGGTGGTGGATGATGAGCCGGGGATCAGGAGCGGGTGCGAGCGTGTGCTGAGGTCCGAAGGCCACGAAGTACTGCTCGCCGCCGATGCCCGGGAGGGCCTGGACCTGCTCAAAGACAACCACGTGGACCTGACGCTGGTGGACCTGAAGATGCCTGGCATGGACGGGATGGAGTTCCTGCGCAGGGCACACGAGATGGCGGGCGGCGAGAACCTGGTCAGCGTGATGATCACGGCCTACGCCACGATAGAGGCGGCGGTCGAGGCGACCAAGCGGGGAGCCTACGACTTCCTCGCGAAGCCCTTTGCGCCCGGTGAACTGCTCAACGTCGTGCGCCGCGCCCTGCGGCACCTCGACTTGATCCGGGAGAGAGATCGCCTCCAGCGCGAACGCGAACAGCAGCTCCTGGAGCTTGCCACCGAGAAAGGGCGCCTGCGCACTGTCGTGGAGGCGATGGTGGACGGCGTGCTGGTGACCAACCGTGACCGGCGCGTAGTGATGCGCAACCCGGCGGCCTTGAGCTACCTGAGCGGCCCCATCGAGGCGGGCACGATGCCTATCATAGATGAGGTGATGGCCGACGAGGAGCTGCGCGAACTCATCGGGCAGGCCTCCAACCGCGCGGAGGGCACGCTGATGACCGATGAGGTCACTATGATCGGCGAAGATGGCGAGCGTACCGCGCTGGCCTCGGTCGCGCCCATCATGGACGAGCAGGGGGAGCCGCTGGGGGCGGTGACAGTGCTGCGCGACATCACCGAACTCAAGAGGGTTGAGGAGGCCAAGGCGCAGTTCGTCAACATGGTGGCGCACGAGCTTCGAGCGCCCATCGCAGCCGTGGACGGTTACCTGGGTGTCATGCGCGAAGGGATGGTGGAGGACCCGGCCAGGCAGACGGAGATGATTGACCGCTCGCGCAAGCGCCTGGGCTCGCTGTTGGATCTGGTCAACGACCTGCTTGAGATATCGCGCATAGAAGCCGGGACCGTGCGACGGGAGATCGGGCCCGTGGACACGCGCGAAGTCATTGAGGATGCCTGCGAGATCGCGCGCCCCCTGGCGGCAGAGCAACAGGTCACCATCACCGCCGACCTGCCTCACGAGCTGCCGGTGATCCGCGTTGATCGAGACGAGTTCAGCCGGTGCCTGACCAACCTGCTCTCCAACGCCATCAAGTACAACAAGCCCGAGGGCAGCGTTACCGTCACCGTATCCCAGGACGGCCCCTATCTGCGCGTTGACGTGGCCGACACGGGCGTGGGGATATCGCCCGAGGGGCAAAAGCGCGTGTTCGACGAGTTCTTCCGCGAGAAGACTGATGCCACGCGCGAGGCGACCGGCACAGGCCTGGGGCTGTCCATCGTCAAACGCATTGTCGAGTTCTATCACGGAAAGGTCGAAGTCGAGAGCGAGCCAGGCCAGGGAAGCACCTTCTCGCTCCTGCTGCCCGCGGCCACGAACGAATGACGGGCAGAACGGGGGCAGTCCCCGGAGTTGGGTTGTTGTCGCCCGCTGATACGATGCGGGCAGCATAGCGCTTGCGCGATGCTCCGCGGAGCATCGCTTTTTTCCGAACAGGGAGAGATGGTAATGCCAGAGCAGCAGAGACGCGTTCTGGTGGTTGACGACGAAGACGCCGTGCGGCGGGGCGTGGAAAGGGTGCTGACGGCTCAGGGGATGGAGGTGGACGGTGCGAGCGACGGCAGCGAAGCCCTGGAACTGGCACGCAGCAAGGAGTACGATGTCATGCTCATTGACCTGCGAATGCCGAAGGTCGGCGGTCTGGAGGCGCTCGCTCGCATACGTCACGAGAAGCCCGACCTTGCCACCGTGGTGATGACCGCCTACCCCTCCTCCGACACCGCTGTCGAGGCTATGCGTCTGGGCGCAGTTGACTATCTGTCCAAGCCCTTCGAGCCCGAGCAACTGCTCGCGACGGTTGACCAGGCGGTGAACGCTCAGAAGCGGATCACCAAGGAGAAGGAAGCCGCCGCGGCACCTGAGCCGCCATCGGACCTGGCACCGGCTGCGGTCGCCGACGCCGTCGCCACTCGCATCAGTACCAGCAAGGCTGCTCTCCCCTGGATCAACCTGACGATCCTGGGGGCGCTGGCGGGCGCTTACATCGGCTTCGGCGCAGCGATGGCAACGCTGGTAGCCTCTGACGCCGGTCAGTACGTCGGCTTCGGGCTCACCAAGCTGCTGTGCGGCCTGGTCTTCTCAGTCGGACTGATTCTGGTCGTGATCGCGGGCGCGGAGCTGTTCACCGGCAACAACCTGATGATCACCGGCGTGCTGGGCGGGCAGATAGGCGTCCGTGGCATGCTCGCGCGCTGGACGGGGGTGTATGTGAGCAACTTCCTGGGATCGGTCCTGCTGGCGGGGATGATGTTCGGCTCCGCCCTGTGGATGGCGAACGACATGAGCGTGGGGATGACGGCTGTGAAGATCGCCCATGCCAAGGTCAATCTGACCCTGGCGGCGGCGTTCTTCCGCGGCATCGGCTGCAACTGGCTGGTGTGCCTGGCGGTCTGGATGAGCCTGTCGGCGCGCGAGACGGCCGGGAAGATACTGGCGATCGTCCCCCCGATCACCGCCTTCGTCGCGCTGGGTTACGAACACTGTGTCGCCAATATGTACTTCATCCCCTTCGGGCTGTTCCTCAAGAACACCGCGGCCGGCGCAGCCGCTACTGCCGCCGGCCTCGACCTGAGCAGCCTGACCTGGGGCTCGTTTGTGCTCGACAACTTGCTGCCGGTCACGGTCGGCAACATCGTTGGCGGTGGGCTCTTCGTGGGAGCCGTCTACTGGGCAGCCTACCTGCGCAAGGCGATGAAGAAAGAGCAAGTGGCGGAGAGCGCTGACTGAGGCGCACAGGCTGAGGGTGTGAGCGACCGCCCGCACAGCAGGTGCGGGCGGTCGGGATTCCGTGGGCGCATCTTACAGGCTGAGCCGCAGCACGTGGCTGCCGCGGCCGAAGTACAGCCGCCCGTCCTGGCCGGCGGCCAGGAACTCGCCGCCCTCGGGCGCAACCTCCTGCACTTCCCAGCTTGCCGGGACGACCCTGCCGATGTGCTTCGCGTTGATGCCGTAGAGAGCACCGTCCGGTGCCACGCACATATCCGTGAAGTCACCGAGCGGGTTCTCGGCGGTGTGCGTGATCTTCCGCTCGGCCGGCGAGAAGACAAACACCCGTCCGCCGCCCGTGCCGACCACCTCCCCGCTCGGCGCGAGCACCATCGCCGAGACCGGCAGGTCAAGGCTCTCAACGACCTCCGCGGCCCGGGGCTCGAGGACGAAGAGTCTGCCGCCACCCGCCCCGTAGAGATACGTGTCGTCGGCGACGACCTGGTTGACCGCGCCGCCGGGCACCAGGTCGAGCCAGGTGCGCACCTCTCCCGTCGCCGGGTCCACGCGCGAGAAGGCCCCCGTAGGCGCCGAGTTGTACGAGGGGATCGAGCCGAGGTAGATCATCCCATCAGGCCCGAGGGTGATGCAGCGCGTGCGGTACTGGCCGCTGCCGATGGGGCCGATCTCGCGCGGATTGCAGTCCGCGCCGGTGCCGACCTTCCAGGACTCGGCGGGATCGTAGATGGACACTACCGCGTGGACGTAGCTGCCCAGGTAGATCTTGCCGTCGCGACCGGCGTGCATCGAGTCCACCTGCCCGCCCCAGCGCACCACCTTCCCCAGGTCCGCGATGCTCCCGTCGGCCGGCTCGACGGCGAACATGTGCATATTGATATACGTGCTGCCGTAGATCTTGCCGTCGGCGCCAGTGACGAGCGTCATCAGCGCCATGCCGTCCGTGGCCTCCGCCAGCCTACGGCGCATCAGCTCCTTACGCTCTGCCAGGTCGTAGTAGACGAAGTCCTGGTCATCAACGGCGTAGGCGTAGCGGTCATCCTCGACGACCGCCACCTGACCGAGCCCCTCGACGAGCTTCTGCGGCTCGGCGTTACCCGCATGGTAGCGATACAGCGTGCCGCTCAGTGTCGCGTGCAGATAGAAACATCCGTTCTCCCCGCCCCTTGCGGCCAGGTAGGAGAGGCCATCGGGCGGCTTGTCGAACTCCGCGACCATCTCCTCGGTCCGCGCATCGTAGATGAGGTGTTTGTGGTCGTAGAGCAGTGCGCAGAACACGTAGTCACCTGAGGCGCACAGGTCGTAGCAGCAGGAGTTGTGCTTGTACTGCTCCGGCAGGACGCTGTGATGCTCCTCGGTGTGCGAGTCCCAGACGACGAGGTCGGCGTGCTGGCCGATGCCGACCCAGACCTTGCCGCTCGCATCCACGCAGATGGAGCGCGCGTATTTCTCGGTCTCGCTCATCCGGCCCAGGTCGCGCAGCTTGCGGGCACGTATGTCGTACTCGATGACGCCGGCGGTGGGGTAGCAGGCCCCGTAGATCTTGTCCCGGTCGGGCGAGGCGGCGCAGGCCCAGATGTAGGTGCCGCCGAACTCGCTGCCACCCAGGCTCTCAACTTGCGCGGTGATCGGGTCAAAGCGATACAGGTCGCCGGGCCCGACGCCGCCGACGTAGACCGCGCCATCCTCGCCGACCGCCGTGCCGTAGCCGCCCTTGCTGGGCAGCGGAACCTGGATGTGCTCGCCGAACTGAGGGTGAATGCCGATGAGCGCGCCGCCGGTGGTGGAGTAGTACGGGATGTAGAACATCCCGGGGCGGCCGAGGGGACTGTTGGCGGTGCAGCCCTGGCTGTTACCGTACACGACGGCACGCACGGCCACGCCGAGGTCCTCTATCTGCGCGGCACAGCAGTGCGCGGCGGCCAGAAGAAGGAGTACACCAACGCCCGTCCACGGGTTCATCAGCAAACCGCCTCCAAGGGTCA
>CBFDBV010000211.1:0-8066 GCA_965603135.1 uncultured bacterium | reverse complement strand
GTTCATGACTCGGATGGCAACAAGTACCTGGACTGCTGGGCCGGTCCCGGCGTCTGCAACATGGGGCACCGCCCGGAACGCATCGTCCGCCGCGTCGCCGAGCAACTCAAGACAATGCCGCTCAGCAGTCACATAATGCTGAACCCGGTCGCCGCCGAGCTTGCCGAACGCCTCGCCGAGGTCACCCCCGGCCGCCTGCAATACAGCTTCTTCTGCAACAGCGGCGCGGAGGCCGTCGAGGGCGCGCTCAAGGTCGCCCGCGCGCACACCGGCAGGCCGGAGTTCGTCGCCACCGAGGGCGGCTTTCATGGGAAGACCTTCGGCGCCCTGTCCGCCTCCGGCCGCGAGGTCTACCGCGATCCCTTCAAGCCCCTGGTCCCGGGCTTCACTCACGTGCCCTTCGGCGACGCTGGTGCGCTCGCGCAGGCTGTCACCGAGGCCACGGCTGCGGTGATCCTCGAGCCCATCCAGGGCGAGGGCGGCATTGTCGTGCCGCCTGACGACTACCTCCCGCGCGCCCGCGAGATCTGCGATGAGGCCGGCGCGCTGCTCATCCTGGACGAGGTTCAGAGCGGCTTCGGGCGCACCGGCAAGTGGTGGGGATGCCAGTGGTCGGACACCGAGCCGGACATAATGACGCTGGGCAAGGCTCTCGGCGGTGGGGTTATGCCGATCGGCGCCTTCGTCGCGCGCTCTGAGATCTGGGACATCTTCGAGGAGAACCCCTACGTTCACACCTCGACCTTCGGCGGCAACCCCCTCGCCTGCGCCGCCGCCCTGGGCGCCATCGAGACGGTCGAGGAGGACGGCCTGTGCGAGAGGGCCGCCGAGCGCGGCGAGCAACTGATGGCGGGGCTTCAGGCCATCGCCAACGAATCTGAGGCTATGATCGAGGAGGTGCGCGGGCGAGGGCTATTCATCGGCGCGCAGCTATCTGACCCCGACATAGCCGGCCTGGTCATCAGCTCCCTCGCCGGCCAGGGAATCCTCGCCGCATACACCCTCAACAACCCGAACGTCATACGCTTCGAGCCGCCGCTGATCATCACAGGCGAGCAGATCGAGGAGGTCCTGGCCGCGTTCTCAAGCGCGCTGAAGTCCGTAGCAGCACTGTTGCAGTAGAAGCTGTTTCATGACCTCGGCGAACGGCATTGGCGGGCTGGAAGCCCGCCCTACTGGGGGTTATGAAACGAGTTCCAGTCCTCGCAGTCAGGAGGTCGTCGCAATGCTTGGAGCCAGGCGTTGTCGCTGGGTGCTCGTCCTGCCCACCCTCGTCGCACTCGCTGTCGCCGGCTGTGCTCCCAAACCCTCATCAGAGGCCGGGGAGACCGCTGAGATCGCGCAAGAGGCTGCCCCGCAGGAGTTGCCTGAGCGCACCATCCCCGTCTTCTGCTACCACAAGATGAGCGCAAGCCCGACCACCTTCTACGAGGTGTCCACCGGAGACTTCAAGCAGCAGCTTCAGCTCCTGGCTGACGAGGGCTTCCAGGCGGTCACCGCCTCTCAGATAGCGGACCACCTGGAGGGCAAGGCGGACCTGCCCGAGAAGCCGGTGGCTATCACCTTCGATGACGGCCCCAGGTCCATCCTCACCGAGAGCAAGCCGCTGATGGACGAGCACGGCTTCATCGGCACCGCCTTCCTCATCAGCGGCAGCGTCGGCGGTAAGGGCACCCTCACCTGGGATGAGGTGGCCGAACTCGAGGATGCCGGCTGGGAGATCGGCTCGCACACGGTCAGTCACATCAACCCCACGAAGGTCAGCGCCGAGAAGCTCGCCGAGGAGTTCGGCGACTCGAAGGCGACCATCGAGGAGCACATCTCCTCCGAGGTCGTCGCGCTCGCGTATCCCTACGGCAACTACGATGACACCGTGATGCAGAAGGTGCGCGAGGCCGGCTACCGCATCGCCTTCAGCATAGACCGCGGTCCGGCCGACAACACCGATGACGCGATGCGCGTGCCCCGGCAGATGGTGGTCAAGGGCAACTCGATGAGGACCTTCAAGCGCTGGGCGCACCAGGAGAAGCTGCACCTGGCCGACCTCGACCCGCCCATCGGCCAGCACGTCGCCGCTGCCAGCCCTACTATGACCGCTCGCCTTGCGGATGAGGACGTTCCCGTGGGCGAGATCGAGCTGGTGGCCGCGGACAAGCCCGTGAAGTACGAGGTGGCCGAGGACGGTTGCACGATCACGTTCAGGCCGGAGTTGGCGGAGGGGGCCAACATCATCAGGGCGAACTACTGGGGCAGCCCGCAGCGCGAGGTCTCCTGGGTCATCATCCGCGACGCGCAGTGACGCGCGAGCCTCAGTCCACGTGCGTGGAGCCGAGCAATGTCGCCTCAGAGGATCCGCATCAGCAGCCGTTCGCCGGCCGTTCAGCGCCGCCGCGTTGAGGCACAGCGGCGGTCCATGTGCTGCTGCTCGCTGATGCTGGTCGTGTCGCTGATCATCCTCATCATTGCCTTCCGCGGACCTGTGGCCCGCTTCTTTCGCTCTCGCGGCGAACCCCAGGCCTCGGTCAAGGCGCTCTTCCCCCTGGCGATGGAGACCTCCCGCGGGTGGTACTATCGCTACAACCTGGTCTCGGTCACCGTGAAGGCCGTCAACTCGGACGGCACACCGCAGACCAGGCCCAGGCCCAAGGTCGTGGTCAAACGCGACGGCGAGATCGTGACCACCATCGGCGCGGTGACCGACGTCAAGCTCAAGTACGACCACGGCCGGCAGCTCTGGCGCGGGAGCTGGCCGCTGCCGTGGAACGCCGAGCCGGGGATGTACGATGTCGAGGCCAGGATGGAGATAGACCCCGCGCAGTGGCCGTGGGAGGTGCCCGGGGCGCGCAAGCGTCGTGGCGAGGACGAGCCCCCGCCTGAGCCGGAGGGGCCGGCCTTCTGCATCGCGCGGGCGCCCTTCAAGGTCGCCGCTCGGCAGCGACCCGAGATGGCGCCCGGGATGTGCGTCGCCACCTGGGAGTTCGACCTGAGGGAGAGGGTCGTCGGTCCGGACGGCACGGCGGGCGACTGGCGCACACTCTTCGACTGGGTCGAGTACCTCGGCGCGGACACCTTCTGGTTCCGCGGCGCGGTCACTGACGCCGCCAGCGCTAAGCTCACCCTCGAGCAGCCCTTCAAGCCCGCAGCCCTTCAGGTCATCTCGCAGCTCGGCGCGGAGGCCCACCGCCGCGGCCTCAAGTTCGGCACCTGGGCCGTGGCCTACGCCACCTACCCGCGAAGGAGCAAGGGCACGAAGCCCGCGTACGAGTATGCCCTCGACGTGTCACGCAGCACCGGCGCGGCCAGCAGGCAGGACTTCATCTCGCTCCTGGACGACCGCCGCGTCGAGGCGCTCGCCGAGTTCTTCAAGCAGATGCAGGAGCAGCCCGAGGTGGACATGGTGGGCCTCGACTACATGCGCTCCGACCGCGGCGGCTACGAGATGGTCGAGCGCTTCACCAGCGAGATGCCGGTCAACCTCCCCGACGCCTGGGACGGATGGAGCGAGCGGCGCAAGCAGCGCTACGTCGCTATGAAGGTCGAAGGGGAATGGCAGTCGAGGCCTCGGTTCTACGACCACTGGAACTGGTGGCGCGCTCACCTGGGGGCCGACATCGTCCGCCGCATCATCGAGAAGAGCGGCATCCAGAAGCCCACCTGGATCTTCGTGCTCTCCTGGTGGCACGGCAAGCAGCACGGCCAGGACCCGGTGATGTTCACCGACGCGGGCGTCAGCATGCTCGCGCCTATGCTGTATCAGGCCAACGACCGGCAGCAGTTCGACATCTTCGTGAAGGACTGGCACGACTATCTGCGCAAGGATCAGGTCAACCTCGTGGTCGGCGACCAGGTGGACGACCACTGGCATCAGGAGACGCGGGTGCCGCCCTCGCCCGCGGAGCTTTGCGACCGCATCGTCACCGCGCACCTGGCGTACACCAAGGAGAAGGGCACCGTCGGGGCCTTCTGGCACGACATCAACCGCGCGATGAGCCGGCGCAACCGGGGCCCGTACAGCGGGCGGGAGTGGGCGCTGGCGGGCGCCGCCGCCTTCAGTCAGGTGCGCGACACCTGGGGCGTCTACCCGCTCCGGGTGACGCTGGATGCGCCCGACAGTCACCTCGTCGCCTCCACCTTCACGGTGAATGTCAACATCGAGAACCTCGTCAAGCGGGAGGTCAAGGGCATCCGCGTGGCGCTGTGCGACACGCCGCGCATCGTCCCGCGGGCGCTGAAGGAAGATGCCGGAGGCGGCGAGCCGTACAAGGAAGTGCGCGGCCTCGGCCCGGATCAGAAGATCGAGGTCCGCGTGCAGCTCCGCATCTCGCAGGCCGACAGCGCCAGGCACAACCGCTTTATGATCGCGGTTCGCGTGACCTGGGAGGAGGGCGACTACGGCGAGAGCGTCCGCTCCGACCTCCCCCGCCAGATCGTCGTGATGAAGTACGTCAAGGGCACGTAGCGAGCGAAACGACAGCAGCGAGTGGCGAGTGGGTGCGCTTCGCACACAGTAACGACAGTGGGGAGTAGCGAGTAACGGCAAACGGCTGTTGTCGTTTATTGTTTCTCGCAACTCGCAACTGCGCTGGCCGGAGGTGGCAACCAATGAGTCTGCGCCACCTCTTCCGCTCTTCGCCCACACACGAGGCCATTGACGAGGCGCCCACCCAGGTGGGCGAGGACGCCTTCAGCGAGGTCGCGCCCTACTACGACGACCTGATGGCGTCCGTGCCCTACCGGCGGTGGGTGGACTACGTGGAGAGGCTTCTGCACAGGTTCGACGCGCGACCGCGCGACGTGCTCGATCTGTGTTGCGGCACGGGGGCGGTCGGGCGAGAGATGTTGCGGCGCGACTACCGCGTGCTCGGCATTGACCTGTCGGAGCGCATGGTGCGGTGCTGCGCCGCGCGCAGCCCGCGCCTGCCGGCGGCGGTGATGGACGCTCGCAGGCTCGGCCTCAAGCAGGCCTCCTTCGACCTGGTCGTGTCGCTCTATGACAGCCTGAACTACATCATCGAGCCCGACGGTCTCGCGAGCTGCTTCCGCGGCGTGGCCCGAGCGCTGCGCCCGGGAGGCCTGCTCATCTTCGACCTCAACACCGCGCGCGCGCTGCGCCTCGGCCTCTTCACACAGGACAACATCCGCAGCGCCGAGCCGCTCCTCTACCGCTGGCAGTCGCACTGGGACGAGGAGCGCAAGCTCTGCCGGGTGGATATGTGGTTTAGCTGGCGCGGGGAAGGGCAGAAGGCTGAGTTCAGCGAAACTCACTACGAGCGCGCCTACGAGGACGAGCAAGTACAGGAGATGCTGCGAGCCGCCGGGCTCAGCACGCTCGCTGTCTATGACGCTTACAGCTTCCGAGCGCCCTCGCGCTTCGGCACCCGGCTCCATTACGTGGCTCGCAGCGACCTAGCCCGGCCTGCTCACAAGGCTCTTCAGGGACCGGGGGAGGGGTCTTGTGGGGCTGGAAGCTGAAAGCGCGCCACGGCGCGCTTTCACGTGCGCCTGACTCCGCCGTGGCGCGGTCAGGCGCAGGCCGACCTACGCGAATAGCTGGGACGAGGGAGAGAGGTCCGATGCGTCGCACCGGTCTTGTCAGTGTCCTCGCCATCGCAGCAGCGACCTGTGTGGCGCTGCTGGCATCCGGCTGTGGCGCCAAGCCCACGATCGCCCGCATCACTCCGAAGGCCACGGCCCAAGCCTTCGTCAAGGCCGTCAAGGAGGGCGACTACGAGGCCGTCGCCGCCGGTTACGACTACGAGACCTCGGCCCGCCGGGCGAACCCGGACTGGGGCCAGATACCACGAAGTCAGCGCAACCTGATCGTCGGCAAGCTCCGGGAGCAGCGCGCCCGGGAGGTCGAGGCGCTGACGGGAATGATGTTGGGAGACGTCGTAATCGGGACGCCGGAGGTCGAGGGCGATCGTGCCACCGTCCTGCTCTCCGTCGGCATGCAGACTGTGGCCCTGGACCTCATCAAGGTCAAGGGCTTCTGGAAGGTGCTTCAAATAACCGAGCAGCAACGCCAGTAGTGCCAGTGTTTTACACAGTGGGACGGAGGCCTTGCTATGTCCACCGGTTCAATCCGCCGCGAGTTCGCCGATCCCGGCAATGAGTTCAGGTTCGCACCGTTCTGGTTCCTCAACCACGAGCTGACCGAGGAGGAGACCCGCTGGCAGGTGCGGGAGATGCACAGCCACGGCGTCGGCGGCTTCATCCTGCACGCTCGCCACGGCCTCATCACCCCGTATATGTCGGCCGAGTGGCTGCGGCAGTGTGCCGCCGCCATTGACGAGGGCAGAGCCCTGGGGATGAAGGCCTACCTCTACGACGAGAACAACTGGCCCTCAGGGCCCGCGGACGCGATGGCCTTCATCGGCCACCCGGAGTACCGGATGTCAGGGGCCTTCGTCAGCGACGAGTTCGACCTCGAGCGCGGCAGCCCCGCGGCCCGCGAACTTGGGATAGGCGATGAGCTGATCGCCGTGGTCGCGGTGCCGCTCGAGGACGGCGTTGCGCCGGCCGGGATGCCTGCGCAACGGCCGGCCGGCTTCCCCGAATCAGCGGTCAACCTCATGGACTACGTCGCCGGGGGCATCCTGCACTGGCGGCCGCGGAGGGGCCACTGGCGCGTCTACGTCATCTCGCGCAGGTGGCACGTCGGCACCTTCTTCGGCTCCTACCTGGACACCCTCAACCCCGACGCGGTCAAGCGCTTCATGGAGCTTACTCACGAGGTCTATGCGTCCTGCTTCGAGGAGGACTTCGGGGCCACGGTGAACGGCATCTTCACCGATGAGCCCAGCATGAACTTCAACGCCCCCGACGCGGTGCCCTGGACCCCGCGCCTGCCCGCCGAGTTCGAGTGGCGCAAGCACTACGACCTGGTTACGGCAATGCCCGCGCTCTACCGCGACATGGGGCCGGCGTCCGCGACAGTGCGCTGCGATTTCTACGACACCATCACTGACGTGTACTCCCGCTCGTACTTCAAGCAGATTCACGACTACTGCGACTCGGTGCGTTTGAATCTGATGGGGCACGTCAATTCCGAGGGCGAACTCATCGGCCACGCGCGGCAGCAGGGCGACTTCTTCCGCGGCGCTCAGTGGATGCACTGGGGCGGCTGCGACTACCTGCGCGAGATGACCTGGACCGTCGGCGATGACGCGTATAACGTCATGGCCGCCTGCAAGTTCGCCTCCTCGGCCGGCCATCTGCTGGGCAAGCGCATCGTCGGCAGCGAGTGCTTCGGGCTGGGCAGCCAGTGGGCGATTGATCTGCGCAATCTCAAGTGGATGAGCGACTGGGCCATCGTGCTGGGCGTCAACCAGCTCGAGCCGCACGCCTTCTACTACTCGATCCAGGGCTTCCGCAAGTGGGAGTGCCCGCCGGGCGAGTTCTATCAGTCGCCCTTCTGGCCCTACTACCGCGCGCTGGCCGATTACGCCGGCCGGCTCTCAGTCGTGTTCCGTGACGGGAAGCATATCGCCGATGTCGCTCACTTCTACCCGAATAAGTCCTTCTGGGCGGAGCTGGACCCCGACAGCAACGATAAGGCGGAGCAGCTCCGCCACAGCTTCAACCGCCTGGGCAGGCTCCTGCTCAAGATCAACTGCGACTTCGACTACGTCTCCGAGGAGATGTTGCAGCGGGCCGACTTCAGCGACGGCAGCATCGGCGTCAAGCTCCCCGACAGCGACGAGGTCGCCGAGCGGTACAAGATCCTCGCGATGCCCGCCTGCACCACGCTCTCGCGCAAGACCGCTGAGGCCCTGCGCGAGTTCGTAGACAGCGGCGGCCGCATCATCGCTCTGGGCGAGCTACCAAGCAGCTCCGTCGAGCATGGCGATGACCCGTACGTTGGCGGCATCTTCGAGTCCATCTTCGGCGACGACTACCAGCTTAGCAAGACAGTCGCCGACTCATGCGAGCCCGTGGTAGGCGGGGACCTGGCTCCTGGCTGGTGTGGCGGGGCACTGGTGGGTTATCCCAACGACGGCGACGATGACCGCGTCATCGGGGCCTTCGCTGACGCTATGTTCTGCGCAATTGAACCGGACGTGACG
>CBFDBV010000210.1:0-8067 GCA_965603135.1 uncultured bacterium | reverse complement strand
GGATGGAGGCGCAGGCGACGCTGGCGTCGTCCCAGGCGCCTTCGGGGCCGAGGTCAAGGACGGGGTTATCGGGGTGTTTGGTCCAGGGGCCGAGCGGATGGGGCGCGGTGGCGACGCCGAGCCGGTAGCCCTGGTGGGGGAACTTATCGGGATCAGCGGGCGTGCCGTGGTAGTAGAGGTAGTAGGTCTCCTGGTCCTTGAGCACATCGCAGGCTTCGATGAGGTTCTCGTCCCAGGCGCCCGGGTCTCCGCTCACGAGGATCGGGTTCGGCCCCGGCACCTGGATGAAGCCGTCAAATGGCGGTGCCTCACGCATAGCGCGCTCCTTTGCCGGATCCCAGCGTGTCCCCCATTCGTCGGAACTTCCGATCACTCTCCGGCTTTGGTGGGTCACGCGAAAATCACGGTGGGGATCGGCCAAGGCCCGAACAAGAACCCGCCTGCGCTCTAACCTGCAATCGCCGACGCAACTATGTCCAACGCTAGTTACAGACAGTCCAGAATGATGGGGAGTACTATGAAGCGTCCGATCACGGATGAGAGTAACGACAGCCATGCAAGCAAGAAGAGAAAGGGCAGCCATACGGCGGTCAGCTTCCTGACTCCCTGCGTGAACCCGGGAGGGCGTATCAGGACTTGTACCAGTCGCCCGGTGCACCCTCTGCAATACAGCCAGTCGGGAACCTGGGTCCTAGCGCACGCCGCGCAGGGGTCTCCCTTGTGCCAGTCTTTGAGCACGGCCTCAGCGTTTGTGAACGTGCCGTCGCCGCCAAGACCGAGTTCTTTCTCTATTGTGGCAGCGTGGGCGGCGTAGGTGTACGTATTGACGGTGCATCGGACCGAGGACACGATCCAGACGTAGCAGACGGCCGCTCCGAGAAAGCCGAGGGCCCCGAGAAACCACACACCCCACGCCTCGGGGACTATCGGTTTCCCGCCAACACGCCAGATAACGCCGACTGCTGTCGCGAGCAGTCCGTTCGTGGCGAGGAGATGGCTCCACCTTGTCCAGAAGAGGCCACTCTCGGATTCGTAGCCGCTGGTCACTACCTCGTAGGTCTTCAGGAGATTCTCCCGCCGCTCCTGACCGGAGAGCGCTACTTCGACACGTGGGCCGTTCACTGGATGCACCCCCCCAGCGACTTGGAGACTAATACAGCCTCACGACCTGCCCCTTTTCGCTGGACTGGCAGATAGCCAGGATGACTTCGAAAACCTGTCGGGGCACCTGGTCGCACGCCAAGGCCTCAGCCCGAAGCCCCTCAGGCATACTGATACAGGGGGGCGGTGCTAGCTGGAGCAGCTCTCGTTTCCAGCAGTTCTTCGATGCGCCGCACCGTTTCGGGCTTCAGCAGGATGTCGCCACACACGGAGCAGACCTCTGCCGGGACGGCGTCAATGACGACGATCTCACCCCTGTGCCGGACGGTATGGACGATCCTTTGCTCCTCGTACTCGCCAGGGCAGCCTCGAATGCTACACTTCATCTGGCCGGCCTCCCCTTTCAGTTGGCGTGACCCACTTGGGCGGTCTCGGCTCGTAGACGGTGATGACAATCAGGACTGGGTGTGAAGTCGTGCATACAATGTGCAGAGGACGGTGCTCCGCAGTCTGCCCAAGAACCAGACAGCACGGCCCTCTGCGATGTTCCGGGTAACTCTCGATGATCTGTGCGCCCTCGAGCGCTTCGAGAAGGTCAGCAAGCGAGACGTCCTCCTCGAGCATCCTCTGGTGAGCGTGCAGCGTGATCCGAACGCTCTCTGACCGCGCTTGAGCTTGGATCCGCTGGGACTCGTCTTCCAACATGGCGTATTGCCGCTCCCTACTTGAGCCTGACGACTTCGCCCGTCTCGCTGGATTCGTAGGTCGCCAGGATGACTTCGACCGCGCGGCGGGCCTCGCGGGCGCTTAGCACCGGCTCCCGGCCCTCCTCTATCGCCGCTATCATGTCCCCGATCTGCTTCACGTGCGCCACCACCGCACTCTCCTGCATCCCGCCCTTCGGATCGCTCGCGCCGGTAAGCCTCATCCCCGCGTTCGGGTCGAAGACCGTCTCCTCACCCTCGACCTGCCAGATGGACAGCTCGTCGGCCACCACCAGCACGTTCCCCTTCGTGCCGTGTATCTCCAGGCGCGCCGGCTGGCCCTCATAGGTGCAGGTGGTCCCCTGGATGAGCCCCTGCGCGCCGCTGGCAAACTTCAGCGCCACCGAGGCGCAATCCTCGACCTCAATGTCGTGCGCGAGGTTGTCCGCGTAGCCGCAGACGCTCGCCACCTCGCCCATTATCCAGATGAGCAGGTCCACGTAGTGCACCGACTGGTTCATCAGCGCCCCGCCGCCGTCGAGCGCCTTCGTGCCCTGCCAGCCCTTCGCGTAGTACTCGTCGCTGCGATACCAGGGGACGAAGGCGTTCCCGTAGAGCAGCTCGCCGAACTTGCCGCCCACAACCGCCTGCTTGATGCGCTCGTAGACGGGGAAGCCGCGGAACTGGTGGGTGGCGCCGATCCTGACGTTGTTGCGCTCCCCGGCGGCGATGAGGGAGTCTATCGCCTCCAGGCTGATGTCAATCGGCTTAGTGCAGATGACGTGCTTGCCCGCGTCGGCGGCCTGGGTGCCCAGGCGCGCGTGCAGCCCGCTCGGGACGAGGGTGTTGACCACGTCAATGTCCTCGCGCGCGAGCAGATCGTCGTAGTCGGTGGTGTACTCGCAGTCGTACTCCTGTGCGCGCAGCTTTGCGGCGGCCTCGACCTTGTCGCAGACCGCGACCAGCCTGGCGTTATCCAGGCGGCCTATTGCGTCGGCGTGGGTCGGCGCGATCACGCCGCAGCCCACGATACCGAAGCCGTAGATTCTGTCGCTGGCTTGAGCGGTCATAGGATCATCCTCCGTGTGAGTGGTTGGCCGCTGTTTGACAACCTCGCGTAGGTCGGGCATCCTGGCCTGCGCGCCGACTTGTCCGCCATAGCCTTGGCGATGGCGGAAGCCTTGGCGAAGGCGGGCCCGCCAATGCCGTTCTGGACGGTCATGAAACAGGCTCTGGGCGGCTCGCCCGGGTGAGTAAGCGTGTGTCTGACTGCCTACGTGCGAGCCCCTTCGCTGCGCTCAGGGCGAGAACGTGAGTAGTTGCGCAAGCGCCAGCACAGATCGTGGCGCGGAGATTGCTGCAATGAATCGGGGCGCGAGTTGCGTGCTTATGATACAGCTTTTCCCACGCCGCGTCAAAGGGCAGCCCAATAGGCGATGGCGGACGGCAGGTGTCGGATGCGCGAGGCCTTGCCCGTTTGTCGTTGCCAGCCTCCAGCCTCCGCCGTACGGAGGATTGCCGGAACACGGCGGCGAAGGAACCCGTTGAGGGGACTGCGAGGGGGCCGTTGCCGTGGTCGGTAGTCGGATGTCGGAGGAGGATGATTCGCGTGAAGAGATCGGAGCTGAACGAGATACTCCAGGACGGCAAGGACTTCTGCGAGCGGATGAACTTCCATCTGCCGAGGTGGGCGCACTGGTCGCCGGAGGACTGGGCGCAGGCGGGGCCCGAGTTCGACGAGATACGCGACTGCCAGCTCGGCTGGGACATCACGGACTTCGGCAAGGGCGACTACGAGAACGTGGGGCTGCTCCTGTTCACCATCCGCAACGGCAGCGCGGTGCTCGACGAGTACACGAAGCCCTACTGCGAGAAGCTGCTCATCTGCGGCGACGGGCAGGTCACGCCCTGCCACTATCACTTCGACAAGGTGGAGGACATCATCTGCCGCGGCGGCGGGAGCCTGATCGTGCAGGTCTGGAACGGGGCCGAGGACGGCTCGCGGCTCGACACGCCGGTGACGGTGAACATAGACGCGCACGTGTATGAGGTGGAAGCCGGCGCGAAGGTCGAGCTGACTCCGGGGGAGAGCATAACGCTGCCGCAGTACCTCTACCACGAGTTCTGGGGCGAGTCGGCGAAGGCTGGGGACTACGTGCTGGTGGGCGAGGTCTCGGCGGTCAACGACGACGAGCGGGACAACAGGTTCCTCGACCCCGACGTCGGCCGCTTCCCGGAGATAGAGGAGGACACGCCGCCGCTGCATCTGCTGTGCAACGAGTATCCAACGGCGGGCTAGGTGAAGGGAAGCAAGGACAGCAATGCGGGGGCTGGGGGCAGCCCCCGCCAAGAAACGACAGCAGCCTCAGACCCTCTTGCAAGAGAGGCCGTTTTCGCGTATGCTACCGGCGACAGGATGAGCGCCGCGAGAGCGGCGCGATTATCTTACATCTGCGCGCCCTGCACCGCATTGAGCTGCCAGACAGGAAGGGAGCCTGACCATGCAATACGCCGAGCGAATGAGCAGACTGGGCACCGAGACCGCCTTCGAAGTGCTCGCGCGCGCCAAAGCCCTCGAGGCCGAAGGGCGCAGCATCATCCACCTGGAGATCGGTGAGCCGGACTTCACCACGCCCCAGTACATCAAAGATGCCGCCTACAAAGCCCTGAATGACGGGTACACTCACTACGTCCCCGCTCCTGGCCTCATGGAGGCCCGCGAGGTCTACGCTCAGTACATCTCCGAGA
This sequence comes from uncultured bacterium, assembly GCA_965603135.1. GTDB lineage: Bacteria > Armatimonadota > Zipacnadia > Zipacnadales > UBA5352 > CBFDBV01. Next base: position 3,514 of record CBFDBV010000210.1, on the reverse strand, counting down.
CCCGTGGCATGGACGTCAAGCCGACCGAGATCGTTATCACGCCCGGAGCCAAGCCGATACTCTTCTTCGGCATCCTGGCCCTGGCGGACCCCGGCGACGAGGTTATCTGCCCGAACCCGGGCTTTCCCATCTTCGAGTCAGTCACCAACTTCGTGGGCGCGAAGGCAGTTCCAGCGCCGCTGCGCGAGGAGCGGCAGTTCCGCCTGGACCCGGAGGAGCTCAAGTCGCTCGTCACCGAGAAGACCAAGCTCATCATCCTCAACTCCCCGCAGAACCCCACCGGCAGCGTGCTCACCAAGGAGGACTTTGAGGCCATCGCCGAGGTCGCCATCGCGAACGATCTCTGGGTGCTCTCCGACGAGCCTTACTCGAAGATGATCTACGAGGGCGAGCATTACTCGATTGCCGCCGTCGAGGGGATGAAGGAGCGCACCATCCTGCTGGAGGGCTTCTCGAAGACCTACGCGATGACCGGCTGGCGGCTCGGCTACGGCGTAATGAATGAGGACCTGGCGGGGGAGATCTCGCGGCTTCAGACCAACTGCACCTCGTGCACCTCGGCGCACACTCAGATGGCCGGCGTCGCCGCATATCAGGGGCCGCAGGAAGAGTCCGAGGCGATGATGGCCGAGTTCGAGAAGCGGCGCGACGTGATCGTGCCGCTGCTCAACGACCTGCCGGGTGTTAGCTGTCTATCGCCGGCGGGCGCGTTCTACGTGTTCCCGAATGTCACCGAGTGCGAGGATCACTGCGACATCCTGGCCAAGCGCATCCTGGAGGAGGCGGGCGTCGCGGTGCTGTCGGGGACGGCCTTCGGGGAGTACGGCGATGGCTATCTCCGCCTGTCGTCGGCCAACTCCATCGAGAACATAGAGGAAGCGATCACGCGCATCCGCAACCTGCTCGAAGGGTGATAACATCCGACTTCCGACATCCGACATCGGACTAACGGCAAGACGCCAAAAGGCCGAGTCGTAAGTCGGTAGTCGTAAGTCGGAGGTCGGTAGTCGGAAGTCGGAGGTCGGCAGTCGGCTTGATAACCGTTCTGTGTGCCAACGCCGGGATTGATAAGACCTACGAGATAGGCAACTTCGCGACGGGCGGATACTACCACCCGGGCCAGGTCCAGACCGTGGCCGGTGGCAAAGGCATCAACGTCGCGAGGGTGCTGAAGGTGCTCGGACAGCCGCTGGTGGTCACCGGCTTCGTCGGCGGCAGTAATGGTCGCTTCCTGACCAGCCAACTGATGAGCAGCGGCATCCCGGTGGACTTCGTGCCGATCGCCGAGGAGTCGCGCATCTGCATCAACATCCTCGACGATGCGCAGGGCACGCAGACGCGGGTGGATGAGATCGGCCCGCTGGTGACCCCCAGCGAGGTCGGTCGCCTGCGCAGCAAGTGGGACCGGCTGCTTGAGGGAAGCAGCCTGGGCGTGATATCGGGAAGCGCGCCGCGAGGTGTGCCCCTCGAGCTTTACGCGGAACTCGTCGAGAGCGCCCGCAAGCAGAAGGTGCCGGTGATCCTGGACGCCCACGACGAGCTGTTGGCGCGGGCGGTCGCGGCGCGCCCTCGTATGATCAAGCCTAACCTCTCGGAGTTGCAGAGGCTGATGGAGCGGCCTTTGCCGGTGCCCGACGGCCTTGTCGAAGCGGGCAAGGAGTTGCTGCTGGAGTTCGTGAAGGTCGTGGTCGTCTCGCTGGGCGCGCGCGGCGCCATCGGAATGACCGACAAGCACGGTGTATGGTGGGGTCGCCCGCCCAAGGTCAAGATCGTGAGCAGTGTGGGCAGCGGCGACGCCCTGGTGGCCGGCTTCGCCACGGCCTCGATAGAGCGCAGGCCCTTCGAGGAGCGCCTGAGGCTGGGCATCGCGGCCGCGGTGGCCAACGCGATGACCTTCGGGGCAGGTGTTTGCACGCAGGAGCAGATCGAGGAGCTCCTGCCCCAGGTGAAGATGGAGCGGCTCGACGCTGAGCCGGAGAAGCCTCAGCAGGAGAACGCCGGCTAGAGCCCGCCATGCCATGGACTTGCCGAACGCAGCAATGGGCAACGAACAAATCGCCCGCGCGGACGTTGTTAAGACTGAGGTGGATGCACGTAGGCTAGTCGGAGGTGGAAGCTATGTTCGGTAGCTTCGGCGCACAAGAGCTGCTGATAATCCTGATCATCATCCTGGTGCTGTTCGGGGCCAAGAAGATACCAGAGATAATGAGGGGGCTGGGCCAAGGCATGCGCGAGTTCCGGCAGGCATCCTCGGAGACCAAGGAGGGGCTCGAGCGCGCTCTTGAAGGAGAGCCGGAGACAGAGGAGGAGCCCGAGGAGCCGGCGGCAGAAGCGCAGGAAACAGAGTACCAGGGCTAGCCGCGGCCAGCACGCCGGCGCACAACAGGGAGCCCAAGTGTAATGCAACAGACGAAGCGAAGCGCGATCATCCTGGTTGCGTTCGCAATCATCGTGATCCTGGCCTGGCAGGCCGCGCGCGCTGAGGTCAGCCTTCAGTCGTTGGTTCCCGCCGGCGGCGAGATCCCAGGCTGGGAGGCGGTGGCGGGCGCCGACAAGCTGGGCACGGGCGAGAAGGGGCTCTACGCCGTCTACAATGGCGGGGCCGGGGAGTACCTGGATGCCGGCGTCGCCCAAGTCTTCGAGCGCACCTACAAGCACGACGGCAAGTACCTGAAGGTCAGCATTAACCGGATGGGCACCTGGCAGCAGGCGAAGGCATTCTACAAGCAGCGACAGGCCGGCATTTCGGGGTTGGCGAGCTACATGAAGCACTGCGAGATCAAGCAGGAGCTGTCGAAGGCCACGAACGCGGGCTCGACCATCGCGTATATGTGGATCCGCAATTACTTCTGTAGCATCTCAGTCAATGGCGACGCCGCTGACCAGCGCAATGCGGTGAAGGCCTTTGGGACCAAGATCTCCGAGAAAGTCACCGCGGCCTACGACTGAGACCTTCAATGCAAGCTGGCTAAGCCAACGCGCGCAGCGGAAGAAGGGAATGCTCCGCTGCGCTGTCGTTTTGCCACGCCGAAGGGAGGATGGCGATGCTCCAGATATACGACACCATGCGCCGCAAGAAGGTGCCCTTCGAGCCGCTGGAGCAGGGCGTCGCGCGCATCTACGCCTGCGGCCCCACCGTCTACGATGTGCCGCATATCGGCAACCTGCGCACCTTCCTCTTCGGCGACCTGCTCTGCCGCCACCTGCGCCGCAGGGGCTACGAGGTCCGCCAGGTGATGAACATCACCGACGTTGACGATAAGACCATCGCCGGCGCCGAGCGCGAGGGCGTGAGCCTGTCAGAGTTCACGCAGAAGTACACCGACAGGTTCTTCGAGGCGCTGGACACCCTGCGCATCCAGCCGGCCTGGAAGTACCCGCGCGCGACCGAGCACATCCAGCAGATGCAGGAGATCGTGGCGAAGCTGATGGACGCCGGCCACGCCTACGTGCACGAGGGCAGCGTGTACTTCGACATCTCGAGCTTCAGCGGCTACGGGAAGCTGTCGGGGAT
>CBFDBV010000209.1:0-8078 GCA_965603135.1 uncultured bacterium | reverse complement strand
GCGCTCCTCGTCGCTAAGCGGGATGAACGGGTCCGCCAGCGCCGCGTTCTCCTCGACCTCGTGCACCGCCTGCATTCCCGGGATCACGCAATCCACGTTCGCGTCGCTGAGCACCCAGCGGAGCGCGCCCGCCACGAGCGCATCCGGCCCGCCCAGGCCCGCCCTGCGCGCATCCTTCGGGTAGGTCATCCGCCCGCCGGAGAGGGCCTTCATAATGATCGTGCCCATGTCCTGCTGCTTCGCCAGCGGCAGGATGTCCGCCACATGCTCGCTGTCGAGGGGACCGTAACAGAGCATCACGGTCTCGAACTCGCCGGACGCGATCGCCTTGCGCATCACATCCAGGGAGCGATGGATGGTGATGCTGGCGTGCCTGACGAGGCCCTCATCCTGAGCCTTGCGCTGGGCCTTCAGCGCGCCGTCCTCGCCCATCACCGCCTGCCAGGCCTGCTCGTTGCTGACGCTGTGAAGCTGCCAGACGTCAACGTAGTCCATCTGAAGCTCACGCAGGCTGGTCTCGAGGTCGGCCATCGCGCCGTCACAGTCGCGCGCGCCGCTCTTGGTCGCAACGTAGAACTCGTCACGCCGGTCCTTGAGCGCCTTCCCTATCTTCGCCTCGCTGTCACGGTAGTTGCGGGCTGTATCCACGTAGTTGACGCCGAGATCGAGCGCCCGGTTCAAACACTCGGCGGCCTCCTCCTCGGAGATGCCCGGCAGCTTGATCGCTCCGTAACTGACGGCGGTGACCTCCAGCTCGGTCTTGCCCAGCCTGCGTTTCTCCACGACTGTATGCCTCCTTCAGCCTATGCGACATCTTGAACTTCGACGCCCGGAGGGCAATACCTCCCGCACCCAGGAGCCGGCCAGCCTCGCCCAGCGGAGCACTGGGGCTTGCGCAGACGAGGGCGTCTGCGCGCACGATAGACGCGCTCAGGCGGCGCTATTCCTTCAGGAGTTCCATCAAGGCCCAGGTGCTGGGGTCGCGCGTGTAAGGGAAACCCTCGGAAGTGCCCCAGAAGCGCCGGCCGCGCTGGATGTCATGCAGCACCAGCGCCAGGCCCATGCGCGCGCCGACCTCAGGCTCGTAACCGTGCAGCGCCCCCACACCCAGGGCCAACTCCAGCGCATAGCCATCATCCCGCAGCTCTGAGGCAACCTTCAAGTGCTCGGCGGCGGCCAGCGGGGCTCGCTGCAGCGCGCGCCTGATGGGCACCTGCCAGACCATCGCCTGCTTGCGCCAGCGCCCGCCTCCCGCCGGCAGCACGACGAAGTGATGGCAGAACTGCGTGGCGCGATGGCTGGTCTGCGTGGCGCGGGTGTCCACGAACAACTCCAGCCCATCGCCCGCGGTCGGGTTCTGCCGATTGACCACGACCGGTTGCTCCTTGGGCACCGCCAGCGCCAGGTACAGCCCGCGTCGGTTCCAGCCCAGGTAGAAGCGCGCGAGGCCCTCCTCGCCCGACAACTCGTCGAGCGGCGGGAGCTGGTATTCCTCCGACCAGTCGCCCAGCTTCCCGTTGACAGCGGGCGCCCGCCGACGATGTCGGCAGCGCACGATGGGCTTGAAGAGCGCAATCGGTGGGAATTCGTAAGACATGACGGCGGGGATAGGCCAACGGTGGATGCGGGAAGCGAGATGCGGGAAGCGAGAAACGACGCCAACGACGTTTCCGATGTCTCGTGTTTCCTGTCTCTCGCCTCCAGCCTCCAGCCTCTGCCGTGTCCTATTCCCCACTCCCCTTTCTGCGATAGCCCTCATAGCAGTCGCGCAGGAGGCGCTCGAAGCCCTCGGTGCGAAGCTCTCGCTCGTAGAAGGCCCAGATGAACACGGAATCATGGCCGCGAGCGGACGTGTAGACGCGCACCCGGGGACGACCGCCGTAGCGTGGCAACTCCTCGATCGCGTCCCACGTCGGCAGGCCGAGCTGGCGCTCAAGCTGGTCCTGGTCGAAGCGGCCCTTCTCGGTGTGAAACTGGAGCCGCAAGTCCCACTGATAGTCGGTCCGCGCCCGCGCCCACCAGTCGCGTGCATCATCGGGCCTCAAGGTCACGAACTCACGATCGGCCCAGGCAATCTCAACGTCATCGGCGGCAGCCGACGCCAGCTCCACGAACGCGCGCAGCGCGCCAGGCTCCCACCGGCGCGGATGGCCCTCGGGCGCGGTCGGACCCAGGTGCCACGCCTCCCCATCGCTCTCCCAGGGGCGCTGCACGTCGGCCCCCACCGCCTGCACCGCCTCCCTGTGCGCGCGCTGGGCAGGAGGCTGCACCATCGGCAGCCAGCTTATGTCCTGCCTCTCACTGCGCTCCAGCGCGGCCGAGAGGAAGGGCGCGGTCGCCGAGCGCTTCGACCTGGCAACCCTCTCCGGTGGGCCGCTGGCGACAACGCGGCCGCCCTGCTCCCCGCCGCCCGGCCCCAGGTCAATCACGTAGTCGGCGGACTTGATGACATCCAGGTTGTGCTCGATGACCACGACCGTGTTGCCGGCTTCGATGAGGCGCTGAAGCACTTCGAGCAGCCGCTTGATATCTGCGCAGTGCAGGCCCGTGGTCGGCTCATCGAGCAGGTAGAGCGTGGGGCCACGAGCGGGCTGGGAGAGCTCGCGCGCGAGCTTGACGCGCTGCGCCTCCCCGCCGGAGAGCATGGGCGCCGGCTGGCCCAGCGGCACGTAGCCGAGGCCCACATCGTCGAGGGTCTGCAAGATGTGCCGGATGCGCGGGAAGGCCTCGAAGTGCCTGAGCGCCTCGCCGACCGTCATCGCCAGGACCCCGGCGATCTCCTTGCCGCGGTACTTGACCTCCAGCGTCTCGCGGTCGTATCTGCGCCCGCCGCATACCTCGCACTCCACCCAGACGTCGGGGAGGAAGTGCATCTCGATGCGGCGGCGGCCCATCCCCTCGCACGCCTCGCAGCGCCCGCCCTGGCGGTTGAAGCTGAAGCGGGCCGGCGTGTACCCGCGCACGCGGGCCTCAGGGAGCATCGAGAAAAGCTCGCGTATGAGGTCGAAGAGGCCGGTGTAGGTGGCCGGGCTGGAGCGCGGCGTCTGGCCGATGGGCGCCTGGTCAACATTGATGACGCGGTCGAGCTGCTCAATGCCCGCCACGCGCTCGTGCGGGCCACCGATCATCCGCGCGCCGTGCAGAGCGTAGGCCAGCTCGGGATAGAGTATCTCGTTGACCAGGGAGCTCTTGCCCGAGCCCGACGGGCCCGTGACACAGGTGAACACGCCCAGCGGGAAGTGCGCCGTGATGTCCTTGAGGTTGTGATGGCGAGCGCCGATGACGCTGACCCAGCCCGGCTCCCAGCCATTGCGGGGCTTCCGGGGCACCCGGCGGCGGGTCGCGGGCACCGGCACGCTCAGACGGCCGGCCAGGAAGCGGCCGGTGAGGGAGTCGTCGTCTTTCTCGACCTGCTCGACGGTGCCGACAGCAACGAGGTGACCGCCTTCAGGCCCCGCGCCCGGTCCGAGGTCAATGATGTGATCGGCGGCGCGGAGGGTCTGCTCATCGTGCTCGACCACGAGGCCGGTGTTGCCCATCTCGCGCAGGTTGCGCAGCGCCTGGAGCGTGCGCTCGTGGTCTCGCGGGTGCACGCCCACGGTCGGCTCGTCCAGCACATAGAGCACGCCGGTCAGGCCTGAGCCTATCTGGCCGGCCAGGCGCACTCGCTGGCTCTCCCCGCCCGAGAGCGAGGGAGCCGACCGGCTCAGAGTGAGATAACCCAGGCCCACGTCCGTGAGGAGCTTGAGGCGCCGCCGGATCTCCTCCAGGATGTCCGCGGATAGCTCCTGCTCGCGCGCGGTGGGTTGCATCTCGTCGAAAAACCCGACGGCCTCATCCAGGGGCAGCTCGCAGAGCTCAACGATGCTGCGTCGCCGCAGCCGGGCGGCAGCCGCCTCGGGTCGCACGCGCCCGCCACCGCACGTCGGACAGGGCAGCTCCCGCAGGATCCGCCCCGCGCTCCGGCGGAAGTGCCAGCTCAGCCGGCTGGCCTGCTCGATCGCCGGCACCAGGCCCAGGAAGCGCGTGCGCAGCGTGCTATCCACCACGAACTCGCGCTCGCCCGCCCCGTAGAAGATGACCTCCTGATGCTCCGGCGCAAGCTGCTCGAAGGGCGTGTCGAGGTCGAAGGCGCTCGCCTGCGCCACCGCGCCGAGCATCCGCTCCAGCATCGAACCTCCGCGCAGCGGCCCCCAGGGGCTGAGCGCGCCCTCGCGCAGGGACCTGTGCGGGTCCGGCACCAGCGCGCGCGGGTCGGCCCCCCGCCGCGTCCCCAGGCCCTCGCACAGCGGGCACCAGCCCTCGCGGTGGTTGAAGGAGAACCCGCGCGGCGTCAGCGGCTCGTAGGCCGCCCCGCACTCGTCGCAGGAGAAGTGCTGCGAGAACAGCCGCTCCTCCCCGTGCTCATCCGTTGGCGCGACGATGAGGCGACCGTCGCCGAGGTTTTCTGAAACCGCGGTCTCGACGGCCTCCGCCACGCGCGAGCGATGCTCGCCCGCCACCTCAATCCTGTCCACCACGATCTCAACCTCGTGGCGCCGCCGCCGGTCGAGCCGCCGCTCCAGCGGGAGCCGAACGATCTCGCCGTCAACTCGCGCGCGCAGCCATCCCTGCCGCTGATGCCGCTCCAGCAGGTCCGAGTACTGCTCGTTGCCGCGAGGCGCGATGGGCGCCAGGAAGGTCGCCAACTGCCCGTCAAACTCCGCGATGACATCGTCCGCGATCTGCCCGGGCGTCTGGGCGCCGACCTCGGCCCCGCAGCTCGGGCAGTGAGGCGTGGCGATGCGCGCGAAGAGCACACGCAGGTAGTCGTAGATGGTGGTGACCGTGCCTACCGTCGAGCGCGGGTTGTGCGAGGGCTGCTTCTGATCGATCGCGATGGCCGGCGCCAGCCCGGTCACGCGGTCCACCTTAGGCTTCTGCATCTGCCTGACGAACTGCCGCGCGTACGAGGAGAGCGACTCGACGTAGCGCCGCTGGCCCTCCGCGTAGACGGTGTCCAACGCCAGCGAACTCTTGCCGGAGCCGCTAACCCCCGAGACCGCCGTGAGCTTGTGCCGGGGTATCTCCACGTCAATGCTCTTGAGGTTGTGCTCGCGCGCGCCGTGCACGCAGATGGCAGCGCCATCGGCCCCGGCCTTCACGCGCGCCTTCGCCGCCTTTCTTGCCCGGCGCCGCTTGCCGCCGAGAACGCCGCGCAGCATCTGTCCGGTGAACGAGCGCGGCTCGCGCGCGATGGCCTCCGGCGTCCCCGCCGCCACGATCTCTCCACCCTCGGCCCCACCCTCGGGCCCCAGGTCAATCACCCAGTCGGCGCTCTTGATGATGTCGGGATGGTGCTCGACCACGATGACGGTGTTGCCCTCGTCAACGAAGCGTTGCAGCACCGCGAGCAGGTCCTGGATGTCGGCCAGGTGCAATCCGGTGGTCGGCTCGTCGAGGAGGTAGAGGCTCCGCCCACGGCGCGGGCGGCAGAGGTGCTCGGCCAGCTTCACGCGCTGGGCCTCGCCGCCCGAGAGCGTGGGCGCGGGCTGGCCCAGCTTGAGGTAGCCCAGGCCGACATCGCTCATCATCTCCAGCATCGAGCGTATCTTCGGGATGTTGCGGAAATGCTCGATGGCCTGCGCGACCTCCATCTCCAGGACCTCGGCGATGCTCCGCCCACGGTAGCGGATGGTCAGCGTCTCCTCGTCGAAGCGCCGTCCGCCGCAGGCATCGCACTCGACCCAGACATCCGCCAGGAAGTCCGACTCCAGCTTGACGGCGCCGTGTCCCTGGCAGGCCGGGCAGCGCCCCTGGACGGTGTTGAAGCTGAAGCGGCCCGCCTTGTATCCGCGCTGGCGCGACTCGGGCAGTTGGGCGTAGAGGGCGCGGATGTGATCGAAGACGCCCACGTAGGTCGCCGGGTTGCTGCGCGGCGTGCGGCCGATGGGGTTCTGATCTATCAGCACGACCTTCTCGAGGTGCTCGGTGCCCTCGATGCGGTCATAGTCGCCAGGCTCCGCCTGCGCCCTCTGCAACTCGCGCGCCAGCGCCGGGTGGAGCGTGTCGCTGACCAGCGAGCTCTTGCCCGAGCCCGACACTCCGGTCACGCAGATGAAGCGCGCCAGCGGGAAGCGCGCCCGGATGCGCTTGAGGTTGTTGTGCCGCGCCCCGTGCAGCGTCAGCCACTTGCCGTTGCCGTCTCGTCGCTGCTGCGGGGTCGGTATCGCCAGCTCGCCCGAGAGGTACCTGGCAGTCAGGCTTCGCTTGCGCCCGGCCACCTGCTCCGGGGTGCCCCTGGCGACGATGCGCCCGCCTCGCTGACCCGCGCCGGGGCCGAAGTCCACGATGTAGTCCGCGGCGCGCATAGTCTGCTCATCGTGCTCGACGACGATGATGGTGTTGCCCAGGTCGCGGAGGTGTTCGAGGGTCTTCAGGAGCCGGCCCTGGTCGCGGTGATGAAGCCCGATGCTCGGCTCGTCGAGGATGTAGAGCACGTCCACCAGCCCGCTGCCCACCTGGCTGGCGAGGCGGATGCGCTGTGCCTCGCCGCCGGCGAGCGTCGGGGCGGTGCGCTCCAGGCTCAGGTAGTGCAGGCCGACATCCACGAGGAACTCAAGGCGGGAAATGATCTCCTTCAGCGCGTCCTCGGCGATGATGCGCTCGGCGTCAGACAGCTTCAGCTTCGCGAAGAACTTGCGCGCCTCGCCCACTGTCATCTCCACGACCTCGGCGATGGAGGCGCCGCCGACCGTCACCGTGAGGCTCTCGGGGCGCAGCCTGCGCCCGCCGCACGCCGAGCAGACGCCGATGTGCATGGCCGCCTCGAACTTGCCCCGCAACAGCCGCGACCGGGTTCGCTTGTACCGGCGCATCAGACCGGGGATGATCCCCTCCCAGGGGTCAGCATGATGCCACTCCCAGCCGCGCCGATGCCTGAAGTAGAACTCGATCAGCTCCCCCTCCGAGCCGTGCAGCAGATGGTGGCGCTGCTCGTCGGTCAGGTCCTGCCAGGGCGTGTCGAGCGTGAAGCCGTAGCGCTTCGCGACCCCTTCGATCCAGTGCCGCCAGCGGCGATTGCTCAACGGCCGCATCAGCTCGATGGCGCCCTCGCGCAGCGACTTGTCCGGGTCGGGGACCAGCAGGTCGGGGTCGAACTCGCGCCTCTCGCCCAGGCCCTCACAGGCCGGGCACATCCCCTTCGGGCTGTTGAAGGAGAAGTGCGCGTGGGTGGGCTCCTCGAAGCTGAGGCCGCACTCGGCGCAGGCGAACTCGCTGCTGAGCATCAGGTCGCGCTCGCCCTCGCGGACGACGATCACCGTCCCCTCGGACAGCTCGAGGGCGCGCTCGACAGCCTCCGCAATGCGCGAGCGCGCGTCGGGTGCGATGATGATCCTGTCTGTGACGATCTCGATGTCGTGGGCGCGGTAGCGATCCAGGGGTGGAGCGTTGCGCAGTTCGATGATCTCGCCGTCAACGCGCGCGCGCACATATCCGCGCCGCGACATATCCTCGAAGAGGTCGAGGAACTCGCCCCTCTGCTGGCGGGCCACCGGCGCCAGCATGAGCGCGCGGCTGCGCTCGGGAAGCGCCAGTATCCTGCCCACGATGGCCTCGCGTGACTGACTGCCGATCTCGCGCCCGCACCTGGGGCAGTGCGGCACGCCGATGGCCGCGTAGAGCACGCGCAGATGATCGTATATCTCGGTGATCGTGGCGACCGTCGAGCGAGGGTTCTGACTGCGAGCGGCCTGGTCAATGGCGATGGTCGGGGCCAGGCCCTCGATCTCATCAACGTCCGGCCGGGGAAGGTTGGCCAGGAACTGCTTCGCGTAGTTGGAGAGCGACTCGACGTAGCGGCGCTGGCCCTCGGCGAAGAGCGTGTCGAAGGCCAGCGAGGACTTGCCCGAGCCGCTGACGCCGGTGAAGACGATCAGGCGGTTCCTGGGCAGGTCCAGGTTGATGCCGCGCAGGTTATGCTGCCGCGCGCCGCGGATGCGGATAGCGTCTGACAAGGAGAAACCTCTCACTCGCAAGAGCGTTGTCGGCCCGAAACGGCACCTGCTATGTTAGCAGAACATCTGTTCGATGTCAAC
>CBFDBV010000208.1:0-8126 GCA_965603135.1 uncultured bacterium | reverse complement strand
GCTGACTGTCCTGGCCCGATATCAAGGCGACAATATGCTGGTAAGTCTGGAAGGCCGGGTCCTCGTACGACAGCTCGCCCCTGTCCAGGGCCTCGAATACCTGGCGGCGCAGCTCCTCGAAGTCCTCAATGGCTCGCCCCTCAGGCAGCTCCGGGCCGTCATGGGTGGGATCTGTTGCCCCCATTCCGGCCGACTGCCGCTCCTGCTGAAGGCTGCGGAGAGCCTTCTGGCGAACGGGGTCGTCGGCCGGCGTCTCGGCCAGTTCGAACGCTCGCAGGACCATTCGTTCCCACCTGTCGAGCTCTGCCCCGGAGGGCTCCTGTATGATTGGCCGCTCCGCACTGCTGCGACGCTCTCTGAGCACCCCACCGGTGCGCCGATACTCCTTGAGCCCCTGGATGGCCTTGCTCACCGTCTCCTGGGCATCTGCCTCCTCTGCCTCGCCCACCAGGAGTTCGACACACCGCGCCCGCACCCCTCCTTCCTCGGACAATCCCTCGACTAGCTGCCGGCCATCGAACTGCTCGCCGCCTGCAAGCTGCTCGTTCATCGCGGCCAGGAGCGCCCCGTCGGCTGGCTCCAGCATATCTGCTGGCTCCAGCTCCTCACATACGCGGCGGGCAAGCTGCTCATCATCCAGGGCCAGCTTCAGCAGGTCGCTCTCAGCCTTGACCAGGCCCGGCGGCGCACCACCTGCGCCCCTCGTCAGCGTCTTAGTGATGAACTCCCGGTCGCGAGCCTGGTCGGCGGGCCGCTGTTGGCCCTTGCGCCCAAGGCGCCGGCGCAGCTCCAGGTCCAGCGCCCGGGCCATCGCCTCGGTGCGGGCCGGGTTATCGCCGCCCCAGCGGTCGGCGGCCCGTGCGATGTACTCCTGCTGCCGGGTCCGGTCCGGCACCTTGAGCAGCACCTCGACGGCTTCCTGTGCCGCTCGGGCGCGACCGTCTGCGCCCTCGGTGGCGTGGGCCTCGAAGATGCTGTTGAGCTGGTACTGGGTCGGAGACATCCGCTGCGCGAGCAGCTCCTCCAGCCCCTCGGCGCCGTGCTCGCGCACGTAGTCGTCGGGGTCCATCCCCTCAGGCAGGGCGATGAGGCTGACTGCGACCGTCGAACTCTCAAAGGTCTCCAGGTTGCGCAGCGCCGCCTGTTGGCCCGCTGCGTCGGCGTCATAGACCAGCACCACCTCGTCGCAGTGGCGGCCCAGGACCTGAAGCTGCTCGCGGGTCAGCGCCGTGCCCAGGCCGGCGACGACGTTCGTGAGCCCTGCCTGGTGCAGTGACAGCACGTCGGTGTAGCCCTCCACGACGACGGCCCGGCTCTGGCTCACGATCGCCTGGCGGGCCAGGTTCAGGCCGTACAGGGTGCGCCGCTTGTGGAACAGCGGCGTCTCCGGCGAGTTGAGGTACTTCGCGGGCTCGTCGGCGGCCAGTGCGCGCCCGCCGAAGCCGATGGTTCGTCCGCTGACATCGCAGATGGGGAACATTATCCGGTCGCGGAACACGTCGTAGTGTCCGCCCCGCTCGCCCTGCTTGACCAGGCCCGCCTCCTCTGCGATCTCGGCGCCGATGCCCTTGGCGCTCAGCGCTTTGAGCAGGTCCTCCCAGGACTCCAGCGCGTAGCCTACCCCAAAGGCCTCCAGGGTTTCGCGGGAGAAGCCGCGCTTGCGCAGGTGGTCTTGCGCGCGACCTGCGGCGGGGTGCCGGTAGAGGTGCTCGATGAAGCGCGCGTGAGCGATCTGATGCGCGCGTTCGAGCAGGTCGCGCCGCTGGCGGCGCTCTTCCGCCTGGGGGTCGGTGCGCCAGGCCAGGCCCACGCGGTCGGCCAGCCGGCGCGCCGCGTCGGGGAAGCTGAGGCCCTCGGTGCGCATCACGAATGAGAAGACGTCCCCGCCCTCTCCGCAGCCAAAGCAGTGCCAGAAGCCTCGCTCCGGGTCCACGAAGAACGACGGGGTCTTCTCCTGGTGGAACGGGCACAGCCCCTTGAAGCGCCGCCCGGCCCGCTCCAGTCGCACGTACTGCCCTATCAGCTCAACGAGGTCAACGCGTGCTCTGATCTCTTCTTTGATGTCGTCCTGGGCCATCCACACTCAGTCTCGCTTTGTGGTCTTCCGCCTCAGCCCTTATCCTTCGCTGCCAGGCGCTCGATTCCTGCTTTGGCGCGCCGTTGTGAGAGCGTGACGGGCAGGCGTCATAGGATTTCGGCGAGCGCGCCCCTGCTCCTCCTCAGTCGGGCGAGAGGATTCCGTCCATGCGACCGCGAAGCACTTCCGGGACAGGCCACCTGTCGCGCATACCGCCCGGGCACGCTCTGACCGCAATGCAACGTCACCACTGGATCTCAGTGCTCCTCGTCCTGCTCACCATCGCGGCCTTCTCGGGGGTACGCCATCTGGAGTTCGTGCTGTGGGACGACAATGAGAATGTGTACGAGAACCCCTACTTGCGCCCGGTGAGCTGGGCCAGTGTCCTGCGTTTCTGGAGAGCGCCCTACTTCACCTCGTATGTGCCGGTGACACGAAGCGTGTGGGCGGGGCTGGCCGGCCTCTCAGCTCTGTCGGCGTCGAATGTGCCCGGTGCACCCCCGGACCCTCAGGTCTTCCACCTGGCGAATCTTGCGGTTCATGTTCTGAATGTGCTGCTGGTCTTCGCCATTTTGCGGAAGCTGGTGGACAACGACTGGGCGTGCTGGGCGGGGGCGTTGCTCTTTGCCCTGCATCCTGTCCAGGTAGAGCCCGTTGCGTGGGTCACAGGAATGAAGGACCTGCTGGGCGGGCTGTTCGGCCTGCTGGCCTTGTGGAGCTATCTCTCCTACGCAGTGGCGGCGAAGGAGGGAGCCACCGCTGGTGCCGGCCGGGCGCATTACGCCCTGGCGACTTGCTGCTACGTACTCGCGCTCCTGTCCAAGCCCAGCGCGGTGGCTGTGCCTGTGATGGCCTGGGTCCTGGATTGCTGGGCAGTGAAGCGACCGGCGCGACAGGCGACCCTGGCGCTGATTGGGTGGGTGGCGGCCGGCGCGGCCGCCGCGGTTCTGGGCGGATACGTGGAGCGGGAGGGGGTGGAGGCGACGATTGGCACGCCCATCTGGCCCCGGCCGCTGGTGGCGGGCGACGCTCTCGCGTTCTATCTGTGGAAGCTGGCCGTGCCGCTGCGTCTGGCGCCTGACTACGGGCGCAGACTCGCGCTTGTCCTGGCGCACACATGGGGCTACCTGACCTGGCTGGTGCCCTGTGCGCTGGCGGTGCTCGTGTGGCTGCGGCGAGCCTCCTGGCCACTTCTTGTGGCTTCGGCGGGGGTATTCGTCGCGGCGCTGCTTCCGGTGCTGGGTTTCGTGCCGTTCAGGTTCCAGGGGTATTCGACCGTGGCCGATCGTTACCTGTATCTCGCTATGCTGGGCCCCGCGCTGGCGCTGGCGTGGGTCCTGGCACGTCGTCAGAGCAAGGTCATTTGGACGGTCTGCCTGACAGCCCTGACTCTGGCGGGGTTGCAGACCACGGTGCAGACGCTGCATTGGCGAAACACCTTCGCGCTCTTCGTGCATACGTTGGAGATCAACCCCAACAGTTGGACGTCGTACACCAACCTGGGGGCCGCTCTGGAGGAGCAGGGCGAGATCGCGCACGCCATGACCAGTTTCCGTCGAGCGCTCGCCATCTGCCCTGACGACGCGGGCGCGCACTTCGGCCTGGGCCGTATCCTCCAAGAGACGGGCAGGATGGAGGAGGCCGCGGTCGAGTTCCGCGCAGCGGTGCGGTCCCGTCCCTACGTGCCGGAGATGCATGACTACCTGGGCATCGTTCTGGGCACTCTGGGCAGGAACGCTGAGGCGCAGGCACACTGGGCCGAGGCGCTGCGGCTGGACCCTGAGTATGCGAGCGCCCACCACAACCTCGCCATCTCTCTCTACGCGCAGGGCCGCGCCCAGGAGGCTATTGAGCACTGGCGTGAGGCGCTACGGGTAAGACCTGACTTCGCCAGGGCCCAACGCAGCCTCGCTCAAGTCCTGGAAGCTGAGGAGCAAGCGCGGCGGTCAGAATAGCACCCTTTGCCCAAGGTCTGACCGCCGGCGCAGAGAAGTACACCCACGACCAGCCGCCCACTTCAGCGGCGACGCGCTATTGCCTGGCTGCTGGTGCGCAGGACGCGAACCGAGAAAGGGGACAAGTACGATGAACCTGGTTATCATTATTTCTGACACTCTCAGGCCCGATCACCTTGGCTGTTACGGGAATGACTGGATCTACACGCCGCACCTGGACAGCTTCGCCGAGAGCTGCGTGATCTTCGACCGCGCGTACTGCGCCTCGTTTCCGACGATGCCGATGCGCGCGGACCTCTACACCGGCAAGTTCACGCTGAACTATCTGGGCTGGGCGCCACTGCCCGCTAAGGAGACGATCCTGCCCGAGGTGCTCTCGGAGGCGGGCTACACCACGAAGGCCGTGGTTGACGTGCCCTTCTACGTGCGCAAGGGCTACGGCTACGACCGCGGCTTCCGCGACTTCGAGTGGATTCGCGGGCAGGGCCAGGAGCGGCCTGCGATGGACTACGAGCGCCGCTACGAGGAGGATTACATTGCCCCCAGGAGCTGCGCCGCCGCCGAGCGCTGGCTGGAGAGGCACTACAAGGAGCAGTTCTTCCTCTACGTTGATGTGTGGGACCCCCACGAGCCCTGGGACCCGCCGGCGCACTACGTGGAGCGCTACCTCCCCGGCTGGGATGGCACGATTGTGCGGCCGCCGTACTGGCACTGGAAGGATGCCGGCCTCACGCGCGAAGACATCAAGATCGCCAACGCCTGTTACTGCGGCGAGGTGAGCATGGTTGACAGGTCGGTGGGTCGGCTCATCGAGAAGATGGCACTGCTGGACATCCTGGACGAGACCGTCATCCTCTTCACCGCCGACCACGGCTTCCACCTGGGCGAGCACGGGATGTTGGGTAAGACCCTCGCGAAGAAAGGCATCTTCAAGGGCTCGCCGCTGTACGAGGAGGTCACCCGCATCCCCTTCCTGCTCCACGTCCCAGGCGCCAAGCCGAGGCGGACGAAGGCGATCATCCAGCCGCCGGACATGATGCCGACGCTGCTCGACCTCGTGCGCGTCAAGAAGCCGGCGGGCATGCAGGGCATTTCTCTGGCTCCGGTGATCGAGGGGAAGAAGCGCCGCGGGCGGCGGTTTGCCGTGACCACGATGCCATTGTACAATCCGGGAGAGACCACAAAGGTGGTTGACGACTGGGAGCGCAAGGTCGAGGAGTACCTGCCGGCGACGATCAGCGCGCCGCCGTGGGTGCTGCTGTACTTCCGCGAGGGCGAGAAGGTCGAGCTTTACAACATTGACGAGGACCCGAAGCAGTCCAAGAACGTGGCGAAGCGGCATCCCGAAGTCGTGAAGAAGCTGCACGGCCTCTATGCCGATTTCCTCAGGGAGATCGGCACCTCGGAGGAGCTACTCGCGCCTCGAGAGCGGCTGTGAGGGCGGCAGCCAGATCTGGGTCCTTGGGGCCGCCAGGCGGGCATCGTGGGGCGGGCTTCCAGCCCGCCGGCAGGCTGGAAGCCTGCCCCACACGCGCGGATCATCCTGACCAGTAGGAGGCACTCACAATGCTCAGTAACCTGCGCAGCTCACAGGTCGTTTGGCGCGCATTCCGCGTGCTCTTGATGGTGACCCTTGTCACGGCGCTCGCATCAGGGCTGTTTGCCGACCCGCAACCCGTCACCATCCTGCACTTCAACGACTCCCACGGTCACATCGAGATCCCCGAGGCCGAGGAGGGCCAGGTGGCCCTGGGCGGCATCTCCCGCATGGCCGCCGTGATGGCGGAGGTCCGGGCGTACAACCGTGCCCACGACATACCCACGCTCGTCCTCTCCGCCGGCGACGTGCTCCAGGGCACGCCGCTCTCCACCGTCTTCAAGGGCGAGGCCGACTTCAAGTGCCTCAACCTCTTCCCGCTGGACGCGATGTGCATCGGCAACCACGAGTTCGACTTCGGCCTGCCGAACCTGCACAAGCTCATCGAGCAGGCGGACTTCCCCATCCTGTCGGCCAACATCCGGCGCGAGTCGGACCGCACGCGCGTCTTTGACGGCGCGCTGGTCAAGGAGATCGGCGACGAGGTGTGCGTCATCATCGGCCTCACCACGCCCGAGACGCGCGTCACCACCATGCCCTCGAACGTCGCCGGGCTGCTCTTCGAGGACGCGGCCACGGTCGCAAAGACCCTCGTGGACCGGATCCTGCGCCACCGTGACTACCTCATCATCGGCCTGACGCACCTGGGCTTCGAGGAGGACGTCAAGCTCGCGAGGCAGGTGCCCGGCCTGGACGTCATCATCGGCGGGCACAGTCACACCCTCCTGGAGCAGGCGAAGCTCGTTGGCGACACCATCGTCCTCCAGGCCGACTGCCACGGCCGCTTCCTGGGCCAGCTCGACCTGATCGTGGACGAGGGCAAGGTCACGCGCCATCGCTGGTTCCTGAGGCCGATGGACGAGCACATTGAGCCGCGTCATGACGTGGAGGCGATCGTCGAGGACTACGTCAACCGCCTCGGCGAGGAGCTGGAGCAGGTGGTCGCGGTCGCGAGCGTCTTCCTGGATGGCGAGCGCGAGCATGTGCGCAGCCGGGAGACGAACCTGGGCAACCTGATCACCGATGCTATGCGCGCGCTCAGCGGCGCCGAGATCGCCTTCTGCAACGGCGGCGGCATCCGCGCCAGCATTGACGAGGGGCCCATCACCATGGGCGAGGTGCTCCAGGTGCTGCCCTTCGGCAACGAGCTGTGCACAGTCAAGCTCACGGGCGAGCAGGTCAAGGGCGTGCTTGCCGAGTCCGCGTCGCGCGAACCTGGCGACGGCGGCTTCATGCAGATCTCCGGCCTGAAGGTCGTCATTAAGGACGGGCAGGTCGAGGAGGTCACCGTCAACGGCGAGCCGCTCGCCGCGGACAAGGTGTACCTGGTCGCGACGAACAACTTCCTGCTCCAGGGCGGGGACGGCTACGACATCTTCAAGGCCGGCCAGGAGCCCTATGAGGTGGGAACGCGCCTGGCCGCCGCTGTCGAGCAGTACCTGACCGACATCGGGGAGGTCGCACCGGAAGTCGAGGGAAGGATTGTCATCAAATGAGAACATCGCTTGCGCTCGTGACGTGCGTGTGCATCAGTATGATCTGTGCGGCGAGTTGCGTGGCTCAGGATGAGGAGGTGCCGGCCGTGGTGAAGGTAGCGATCGCGGACCTGGCCGGCCGCTTGAGGGTCAGCGCGGACGAGATCAAGGTGGTCAAGGTCGAGGAGGTCACTTGGCCGGACGCCTCGCTGGGCAATCCCCAGCCCGGGATGGTCTACGCGCAGGTCCTCGTCCCAGGTTACAAGGTCATCCTGGAGGCGCGTGGCACGCAGCACGAGTATCACACCGACCGGACCAACCGCGCGGTCTACGTCGGCGAGGTCGCGCAGGTGACCCAGCCCGCCGCTGTTGACGTTGCGATCGAGGACCTGGCTGGGCGCCTGCGGATCCCGCCCGAGCAGATCGAGAGCCTGAGCGTGGAGGAGGTGCAGTGGCCCAACTCCGCGCTCGGCTGGCCCGAGCCGGGAATGATGTACACGCAGGCGCTGGTGCCCGGCTACCGCGTCATCCTGGGTGCCGGCGGGAGGCAGTTCGAGTATCACACCACCGAGACGGCTGCCGGCAAGCTGGGCGGGATGCACTTCGACCCGGAGACAACCACGCTTGCCGTCTTCGCGATGCAGCCCATCGCGCGCCAGGACGCCAACAACTTCTTCGATCTCCACCTCATTGACCCGATGGGCGATCGGGATGAGTGCGTGGTGGAGGGCCTTGGGGACTTCGCGCCCACGCTCGACGGCCGCGACCTGCTCATCATCCGCCGCCTCTCCCGCTCGGCTCACGAGATGCTGCTCAAGAGCGGCGAGGCTGAGGAGCAGAGCATCGCGAAAGCATTCCTGTTTGCGATGCCGACCTGGAGCCCCCTGGGGGAGCGTTTCGCTTACTGGGCGAAGGCCACGGTGGGCGCGGGGCCGGCGGACCTGAAAGTGGGCAGGCCGGGCGAGGAGCCCGTGACCATCGAGCCACCCGAAGGCGCGGAGTTGACCTGGCATCCTGTGAGC
>CBFDBV010000207.1:0-8212 GCA_965603135.1 uncultured bacterium | reverse complement strand
AATGTGCTGAGGCCGAACATACTCCTTGCGCCAGCGGTAGTAGGTCTGATCGGTCACGCCGATCTTCTTGCACGCCTGCCCTACCGTGGCGCCGTTGGCCAGCTCCGCCTCCGCCTGCCGTAGCTTGTTGATGGTCTGCTCCGGCTTGTGCCGCTTACTGCTCATTTCACCGCCTCCCTATTGCGTCCAGGTGCCCAGATTCTAACATAACACCTGGACTTGTTTTCGGGGGGCAGGTCACTCGATGTCTCCGCTGCTAAGGTCCACGCCGCAGTCCACGCGTCGGAACATGGCAACACCTTTGAGACCCTCAAGCACCTCAACCCTCACATCATCATTCTTCTGTACCAGAACAGCCCGCTGATCTACAACACCTCCACCTGGGGACCGATCGGCGAGAGCTGGGAGTGGGTCAAGGAGCATGACGGGATAGGAAGCGAAGACCGCTGCACCGCAGTGGGCGTGAAGCACGGGGGGTATCTGGCGCACGCCCTGGCCGGTGGAGCGGCTGATGCATCTGGGCAACCCCAACTGGCAGCAGTTCTGGATAGAGGAGACCCACGCCAAGTTCTGGGGCCGCGAGGAACCGATGGGCGCGGGGGCGGACGGCATCTTCGCCGACAACACTCGCTACTCACTCCCGCCCAGCTGGCACCTTGAGTGCGAGCCGGACAAGGCGGATCTGCCCGCCGAATACTACCGCAACGGAGAATACCAGCCCGACCTGTGGAAGGCGGACATGAAGGCGTTCTTCGCCCGAGCGATACCGTGGCTCGCGGAGCGAGGGAAGGAGCTCGTTCCCAACTTCGGCGGCATGGCCCGCAAGCCCGAGGAGTGGCAGGAGTTGGATTCCGAGCCTCACGTGCCCTTTGCGGCGATGGAGGAGGGCGCCTTCGTGCACCCCCGGGGACAGCTCGGCGCCCAAGAGAACTTCGTCTTCCACTCCGAGGAGCGCCGGTTGAAGCAGGTGAACGTGATGCGGGCGCTCAAGAACCTGCGCGCGCTGATGAAGGTGCACGGCGCGACCTCGATCTCCGAGCACGCCGACCAGCAGCCGCTGGTAGACAGGTTCGACCTGCCTGTCCACCGGGGAGTCATCCTGCTCAAGCCCGGTGGGCTCGCCGGCGATCGGGACAATCCGTGAGGAGAACGCACATCCATGAACAGCATGAAGCCTTGCGTCTTGATGGAGGTGTTCGCTATGTCGTTTCTGTTCGCGGCAGTTGCACCAGGCGATGACAGTCCGGCCACCGGCCCGCTTCGAGTCTGCCGGGACAATCCTCGCTACTTCGCCGATGGCAGCGGCAAGGCCATCTACCTGACCGGGGCCCACACCTGGAGTGACCTCAAGGACATGGGCAAGAGCGATCCGCCGCCGCCCTTCGACTTTGAAGGGTACCTGGATTTCTTGGGGGAGCACAACCACAACTTCATCCGGCTGTGGACCTGGGAGCTTGCTACCTACACCTATGATGGCCAGCTCACCTATGCCGCCCCCTTCCCCTGGCCGCGGAGCGGGCCCGGGACGGCGCTGGACGGCAAGGCGAAGTTCGACCTCACCACCTTCAACCAGCGGTACTTCGACCGGCTGCGTTCAAGGGTGGTCGCAGCCGGGCAGAGGGGTATCCACGTGTCCGTCATGCTCTTCGAGGGCCACGGGCTGCACGCCTCGCAAGCGCCGTGGCGCTGGGACGGGCATCCCTTCAACGCCAACAACAACGTCAACGGCATTGACGGCGATC
Source organism: uncultured bacterium (assembly GCA_965603135.1). Lineage (GTDB taxonomy): Bacteria > Armatimonadota > Zipacnadia > Zipacnadales > UBA5352 > CBFDBV01. The sequence goes on along the minus strand of CBFDBV010000207.1, from coordinate 6,470 downwards.
CGGACGGAGACGGGCGAGGCATCGAGACCCACACCCTCCAGATCCCCGAGGTCACGCGCCTGCAGGAGGCCTATGTGCGCAAGGTCATTGATGCCGTCAACGACCTCGACAATGTGCTCTACGAGATAGCCAACGAGAGCGGAGCCTATTCGACGCAGTGGCAGTACCACATGATTGACCTCATTCACGACTACGAAGCGACCAAGCCCAACCAGCATCCGGTCGGGATGACATTTCAGTGGGCGAAGAAGCACGGGGGCACGAATCAGGCCCTCTTCGACAGCCCGGCCGACTGGATCTCCCCCAACCCCGAGGGCGGCTACCGCGACGACCCGCCGCCCGCCGATGGCAGCAAGGTCATCATATCAGATACCGACCATCTGTGGGGCATCGGCGGCAATCAGGCCTGGGTGTGGAAGAGCTTCTGCCGGGGCCTGAACCCCATCTTCATGGATCCCTATCGCGAGACCGAGAAGGCTGGGGAGCAGCAGCCAACCTGGACCAACCACCTCTCGGGCGCGTCGCGCCTGGACCCCCGCTGGGAGTCGATCCGCAGGAGCCTGGGCTACACGCGGAGCTTCGCTCAGCGAATGGATCTGACCGCCGCCGAGCCCCAAGGAGAGCTGGCCTCGACGGGCTACTGTCTGGCGAACCCTGGCAGCGAGTATCTCGTGTACCTGCCCGAGGGCGGCACTGTTACCGTGGACCTCTCAGATACGGCCGGGGAGCTTGCCGCCGAATGGTTCGATCCGAGCCGCGGGGAGACTGTCGCGGCCGACGCAACCAACGCAGGCGCCTCGCGCCAGTTCACAGCGCCCTTCGACGGGGACGCGGTTCTGTTTCTGCGCCGGGACTGAGGCGGCGGGAGGACCAGCGGTCGTTCGCTGGTCGGGCGTCCTCCCGTCGTGTGAACTGGGCACGCTTGCCGTTGATGCCGGCACATATCAGTCGGATACTGAACAAGGGAGGAGGTCACGATGAGAATGACAATAGCCTTGATGGCCGCTCTGGACATCGTCGGCGGCGCGGGGTTCCAGGCAGAGCCTCCTGAGTTCACGCACGTCAGGATTGACACCACGCTCGACGGGTGGCACTCGACCACGCGCGGCACGATTCGCTTGGTGTTCGTCCATCGCGGGCGCTGGCTGGTATTCCGCGGTGGCCCTGCCGCCTACCACCTCTCCGATGACGGTTTGACCTGGACGCGCACCGAAGCACAGCAGGCGAGCCGCTCCCACTTCATTGACGGGGACACCATCTACACGCAGTACTCGGTGGATGTGGACCCCGCGCCGAACAAGTGGGACTTCAAGCACTACGTCTCGGTGGGGGCCATCGGCGACGACGCCATCGAGTGGGGGGAGCCGGGCGAACTGCCGCTGCGGTTGTCGTACTATCCCGACATCCAACGAGACACGACCGGCCGGTTCACGATGACAGGACGGGCGGTGCTTCGCGATGACGCAGGCGAGATGGCGGGCGAGGAGATATTGTGGGCGCGCACCCAGCAGCCCGGCGACTTCCTCAAGTGGGGCCCGGAGGTCCGCTGCTGCCAGCATCTGGGCGATCCCATCTTAGAACGCTGGAAGCAAGTCGGCAGTGTCGCTCACGAGAACCTGGCGCTCGACGGCGGCCAGAGCTATGTCCTGGGGATGATGACCACTGACCTCAAGGGCCTGCTTGTGGGCCGCTTGCACGACGGCGACAGATTTGTCGGCGACGACGTCGTGCTCTGCGAGAACATGTCCACCGTGCGGGGGACAGACAAGCGGATGTGTGCCAGTCTTGATGCGGATGCCGGGATCATCCATTGCGTCTACGTTGACCACGCTGGAGGACTGTGGTACCGCCAATGCGCCGCGCCCTACGGACCAGATGATTGGTCAGACGCTGCGCGCATCGGCCCCGAGAACGCCTTCACGGGCGTGATAAGCCTCGACCGCAGCCAGACTCCGGCCCACGTGTGGGTGCTCTACGGCGAGGTCGTCAGTGAGAGCCGAGGCGACCCCCGGCAGACGTGGGGCGACCTGTACGTGATTGGGTACGACGGCCAGTCCTGGAGCGACCCCATCCTGGTCAGCGAGCCCGGGGAGCACGAGAACTGGTACCCGAATATGAACGAGAACGTCGGGGAGAACTTCGGCGTCCTCTATCTCAAGGGCGGCCAGCAGGGACCCAGGCGCGACGGCAAGCGCGTCCTGGACATCATGTTCGCCAGCACTGGAGCCCCTCGCTAGGCGGGTACACGGCTCACTCCCAGCCTGGCCGGTGCAGGTCCTTGTGCCCGGCCTCGACAGCCGGGGACACGGCCTCCCCGGAGCCGGCCGGACGAGTGGCAGAACTCCGACGCTGTAGCCCGAAGCGGTTCAGCCCTGTGCGCTCGCCCTCATCGCCTCTTGTGCCATGCGCCAGCGCCTGAGTTCGAAGAAATTACCGGAGTGTTCCCCGAGATAGCTCTCGATGGCGGTGCGCGCGGGCTCGATATCGTCGAGAGAGGCGGCCGGGGACTGAGGCGCTACCTGCCTGAGCAGCGTCAGGTAGCGCGCGTCGTCAATGCCCTCGCGCACGCCCACGAGCCCCAGGGCGGGCAGTGGGCCGTCAGGCGCGGGCAGCGCGTAGTGGTAGCCAGCGGCCTGGCCCGCAGCGGCGCGCGCGTAAGGCCCCTCGTTCCCCTTGGGCCACTGAAAGGCCCACTGGCAGAAGCCATCGGCGCCGCAGCGGTCGGTGAACAGCCCGAAGACAAATCGATCCCTGATGGGATTCCATCCCATCGAGGCCATGTTGTAGAGCCACAGGGCGTCCCCGGACTGACGGCAGTGTTCAATCATCTCCGGCGTGATGAAGTTGTACACGCGCATGGCGATGATGTCGTCAAAGCGCGCCTGACCCATCAGATGCATGCCTCCGTGCATCGAGTTGTCAGTGACCGAGGTGAGCGCGCCGGCCTCCTGCGCGATGCGATGAAACCTGAGGGCATCGCGGCGGCGCTCGGCGCTGTTGCCGATCTCGTCAATGCATGCGAAGGCAAGCGTGAAGCCCTGGTGCTTGACCCACTCGTCCACGCGGCGGCAGGCCTCCCGGTAGAAGTCATCGAAGGCGGCCGAGTCAGGCTCAAGCTCTACGGCTCGCGCTATCCAGTGGGAGTGGAGGCTGTCGGCGCCTGTGTACTGAATTGGCTGCTCGGGTGACAGGAACTCGGTCTCGCGGCCCAGGCGGAAGAAGTCGGCCAGCGAGAACTGGTCATGGCCCCAGTGCTCCTGCTCGAAGTCGAAGGTGACGGTGCCGTCCTCCGCCTTCGTCATCTTTGGCTTCCCGTAGCACGAGACCGTGTTGCAGCCATGCTCGCGCAGCAGGATGAACTGCTTGCGGATCTGTTCCAGGGCCTGCTCCCGCTCACTTGAGTAGTAGCCGTTCCAGCGTCCGTCCATCTTCCACCAGAAGCCGTAACCCTTCTGCGCGAGTGGCAGGTCCAGCGGGAGGATCCGAACCAGCAGTTCAACTGCTGTGGGCTCTCCCTCTGCGGGCGCGACGGTGATCTGGCCGTGGTAGAAGCCCGCCTCGGCGTCCGGCGGCACGCGCACAGTCAGCCAGAAGGTCTGCGTCTGTCCCTCGGGGATGTCAACCGCCTCCCGCCTCTCCAGGAAGCGCGGCAGGCCGGCCATCATGCGAACCACCCTCACGTCAATGTTGCTGGCGGAGATGGCCCCGTTCTCGCCGCGCAGGTCGCTGGCCGACACGCTCACTCCCGTCAGCGGCTGCATCGCCCAGACCGAGAGCTTCGCCGGCTCGTACTCGCCGCGGCAGGCAAAGAGCCGGACCGGCCCGACCTCGCCCGGCCGGGGCCTGCCCAGCCGTGACACCGGGTCGAGGTAATGACGCGAGAAGACGGCGTAGCCGCGCTGCTGCCATACAGGGGATGTCACGTCGGCGCTGGTGGCTTCCTGCTGCTCGGGGACGAGATCGGGCACGTCGGTCGGTGCCACGGAACCCATCACCTGGAAGCCTTCGGGTGGCTCGCCCCCGGAGGTCGCGGATGCCTCGCCCGGCTGCGCTGCCGGTGCGCCCTCCCAGGGACTGGCCGCGATCTCAAGAGGTCCTTCAGCAGACGCCAGCACCTCCCCGTCGCCAGCGCGCAGCTCCGCGCGAAGCAGATAGCTCCCCTCGCCGAGCGGCTCCTGGGGAAGCGGCAGGCCTACGATGCCGGTCGCTGGCGCCCGCTCCCACTGCGCTACCTGTTTGCCGCCTGCGTCGAGCAGGGAGAATGTCAGCGCCTTGGCCTCTGGTTGTTCCTGGCCCAGAACGATCTCAACTGGCACAGCCGTCTCATCCCGCCAGACCGCGTCGCGCACAGGCCTCATCTCAAGCGGCGCCGGCACCGCCAGCTCCAGGCGAATGTCGTCGAGGAACTGGATGGTCGGCACCGCGTCCGGGCGTATTGCGCAGTGCAGATCCATCCCGCTGATCTCCCGGTCAGCAACCGTGCCTGAAGCGGCGAACTGCGTCCACACCCCGGGCTTGCCCAGGACCTTGACTCGCAGCACGTCGCCCAGGAAGGCGTGCTTGCCCTCCTCATCCGGCCCGAAGGTGCGCAGCCGCATGCCTATCGGCCGCATGGCGGTGCCCGGCTCGATGTACACCCAGCCAGAGAGCACCAGGGTCTCGCCGCGCAGACCAGTCGCCTCCTTGGACACAGGCCCGTTGAAGACGAGGGTCACCTCCTCGCCCACAACTGGCTGCGTGTCAACCTTGAGCGACCACTGACCCGATCTGGCCCGCTCATCGGATCGCTCCAGGCAATCCTCAATGCCCTCGCGAGCCGGGTAGAAGGCCCGCGACCAGCCCGAAGGCGCGTCCCCGTCCCCCTCTTCAAAGCCGCCGCTCACCATGAACGACCTCACCTGTTGCCCACATCCGCTGCTGGCTATCGCCAAGACCATAACCACGGCGCTGATATGCAGAACTGCGCTCCGAACCCTCATTTGTGCTTCTCCTCTCGGTCTGATGGCGACAGCCTACTGCGAGTTCAGCAGACTGAGGGTATCTTCCTCCTCCAGGATGTGCTTGCACTTCACGTAGTTCAACTGCTCCAGCTCGCGCTCGAGTCGTCCCGCGAGCTTGGCCCCCACAGGCCCCATCGCGCGCAATTGGGTGATGGCGTCTCGGATCACTTGGGCCCTCTGGGGCGGAAGGTCGTAGCCGGCTATGCCGAGGGCATCCGCAGCAGGAGCGCCCCTGAACGACCTGAGGTGAAAGGGCTTGAGGTCAACTCGCAGGTCCTGACCCTTGAGCAGACTGCCATCGGACAGGTCAACCAGCTCCATCGGATCGACGGACCTTAGCCTCACGGCTAGGTCAAAAGGAGATCGACTCACAGCGTACAAGTAGCCGCCTTGCCCCCAACGCACGACCGCGGTGTCCGAGGACCCCGGGATGGTGGAGAACCTGACGGCCGGAAGCGCGCAGTACGCCCTGGCGAACTCGCGGATCTGCTCGTTGTTGCCCATGGTCCCGACAACGTACCCGCCGGTGGTTATCGTGGGCGCGTCGTAGGCGGCCACAGATTCGGCGAACAGCTCCAGGAAGTTCCTGGCGCCAGGGCTTGGCCCGGCCACGCGCCACCTCGGGCACTCCCACCAGAAGTCCTCAATGGGCTCCCTGCTGCCCACATCCGATTCGAAGTAGCCCACATAGAGATTGGTCGAGACCGGCTGCGTTCCGCTCAGGGTCAGAGTGTCCCTCAACTCGGCGCTCCTGCGCAGTTCAAGGCCCGCGTACATCGAGAAACCCCTCTGCCGCATCTTGCGCCACTTTATGTCGCTGGGGAAGAAGTACTTCTGCACCTCGAGGTTAGGTATCTCGTGGAGGCTGGGGAAGTCCAGGCCACCGTGACGATAGACCTCGGCCATGCTGCGGCCGGCCTCCTCCCAGTGCGGCAGGTATCTGGAGCCCTCGGCCAGGTACCTCAGGCCAAGAATGAGTTTCAGGTCACTGCGCGCCGAGGAGAGGATGCGGGCCAGTCGAGCATAGAAGTCGGTCAGTTTCTGGCAGCGCCACTGCATCCATTCAGCCCTTTTCCTTCCCACCAGCCACTGGTGGCGCTGCGAATACCTGTTGTCGCCGGTGAAGGTGGGCAGTTGGATGCCGGTCTCTCTCTGGAACATCGAGATGGTGTAGTCGTCGTAGCCCCAGCTCAGGTCGCCGAACCAGAAGGGGCTCTCGTATACGAGATGCAGTTGAACGCCCTTGAAGGTGGGAGAAGCGCCGAAGCGCCGACATAGCTCCTGGAGGTGTTCTGCCAGCTTGTCCTGATAGAGCGGGTGCAGGACGTTGATGCGGGGGAAGAGGCCAGTGTTCATCTCGCCGTTTCGGTCAATGGCCAGGTACCCCTCACTCGGCTGGTTCATGTACTGCTCGATGGGGAGGAGCATGCTGGCGGACAGGCACATATTCACTGACGGGATGAACGAGAG
>CBFDBV010000206.1:0-8223 GCA_965603135.1 uncultured bacterium | reverse complement strand
GGACGACCCGCGCCGGGGCGTTGACGCCACCGCCGCCATCGGGCTGGCAACCTGGCGCCTCGACGGCTTCATGTCAGCCAGCGCGGGGGAGCAGCCGGGCACGCTGACCACCAAGCCCTTCGCCTTCGAGGGCGAGCGCCTCATCATCAACGCCGTCGCCCGCGGCGAGGTCGCGGTCGAGCTTCAGGACGAGGCCGGCCAGGCCATCGAGGGCTATCAGCTTGACGCCTGTGACGCTCTCGTGGGTGACGAGCTTCGGCACATCGTGACGTGGCGGGGCAAGTCGGACGTGTCAGCGTTCGCCGGAGGCAAGGTGCGCCTGCGGCTCCGCCTGCGCGATGCGGACCTGTACTCATTCAAGTTCGATGCCGGGGAGTGAACGAAGTGATGATGATTCGACACTGCGTAATCCTCGGCCTGCTCAGCGGCCCGGTCTGGGCGGCGGGCAAGCACCTGGTCAAGGACCCCGGCTTTGAGACCATCGAGGGCGCGTGGAGCGGATACCTCCAGGGAGCCGCCGCCTTCACCCCCGACCGGGAGATCAAACACTCCGGAGAGCAGAGCATCCGCTGCGAAAACGCGACCGCACAGGATGCGGCCGGCGCGATACAGACCGTCATCGCCAACCAGGAGACGATCATCCCCATCTACGTCTGCGGCTTCAGCCGGGCCCAGGAGGTCTCCGGCCCTAGGAACTACCACTACGGCCTCTGGCTGGACATCGAGTACGTGGACGACATCCGCCCCGGGCGCGTGGACGACTGGCTGCACCTTCCCTTCGAGGTCGGCACCCACGACTGGCAGAAGGTCGAGGCGACATTCACCCCCAAGCGCCCCATCAAGCAGTTCAACCTCTACACGCTCTTCCGTCGGCACAAGGGCACCGTCTGGTTCGACGACGTGCAGGCCGCCCAGCTCAGCTCGACCCGCCTGAGCGGCTCGCCGGAGGACTTCACCGAGCCGCCGGAGGGGCTGGTGCCGCCTGGACTGAGCGAGGAGGCCGGGCGCGCCAGCGGCGACGAGATGATTTTGTTCGTGCGCAAAGAGAAGCTTCAAGACTACCACCTCGACGACCTGGCCGTTCACCTGAACGGCGCGCCCCTCGAGCGGCTGGCCCAGGACACAGTGCTGTGGCGCGGGAAGCCCACCTATGTCTCCGCGCTCGAGGCGCCTGAGGCGACCGCGCCGGGCCTGCACATCCAGCCGCTCATCGCCCGCTGGGAGGAGAGCAAGCTCGCGCTCACCGCCGTCGGCAAGCAGGGGAACGCCTATCATGTCTTCATCCTGCTGCCGGAGGGCGAGCCGCTTCGGCGCGCGGAGTTCGAGAACTGGGAGCCATCCTTCGACTCGGTCGCCGCATATCGCCTCGGCGACCGCGTATTGCTGGTGGCTCTCCTGGAGGTGATGACCGGCTCGGACACCTGCCGCTGGGTGCTGCTCAACACGGAGATGCTCGCGGTCCCGCCCGTCCCGGCTCGCGATCCCGCCTCCGAGATCGGCCTGCAGTCAGGCGATGACATAAGGTTGCACTTCAGCCGCACGGGCGCGCTGGCCGCGATGACCGTGCAAGGCACCGACCTCTCGCTGCCCGAAGGCAGCGGCGGCAAGGCCGGGTGGCTCTCGGGCGAGCCGGGGCTCTACGTGGGCGACCTGTTGGCTGGCAAGCTGCTGCGCGCTCAGGGCGAGCCCGTCGTCGGCAACGGGGAGGTGACCTGCCGGGGCACACTGCGCGAACTGAACCTGGAGGTACACGCGACCTACCGCGCCCAAGGCGAGGCCGTGCTCGTCGAGGGCGAGGTGACCGACCTCTCCGGGCGCGACCGCTCGATTGACATCGTCCTCAAGCTGCCGGTAGTGCTCGGCGAGAACGCAGTCTTCTGGAAGGACCTCACCAACGCCGCCCGCGTTGCCGATGTCGGCCGCATCGAGATGGAGCACTACCCTTGGCTGGCGGTCAGCGATCCTGACCTCGGGTGCGGCCTTGCGCTAGGCATCAGCGGCCAGTACCCCGCGCGGCAGCAGATCATCTATGAGCCCGAGGGCGGGCTGCTGCACGCGCGCCTCAAGTTCGCCATCATCCACGACGCCAAGGAGCACCTGAAAGGCAAGGTCCCCTTCGGCTTCTTGATAGTGCCGGTGGACCCGGAGTGGGGCTTCCGCGACGCCGCGCGGCGCTACTACGAGGCCTACCCCGACCTGTTCGCCTGCCGCCCGCACCGGGAGGGCCTGTGGATGTTCGGCCGCCTCAAGGACGCGGAAATCCCCAACCCCGAGGACTTCAGCTACTTCGAGGGCCCCTCGAAGCTCGCCGACTACCTGCGCGAGGCCGGCGTGCTTGCCGCGCCTTACATCATCCCCAACCAGCGCGCCATCACCCGCCTGGAGCGCCTGCCGGAGGACTACGACGAAGCAATGCAGATGCTGGAGGAGTATGAGCCGGAGCGCCCCGGCTGGGGCGGCAAGGGCACGCGCGAGATTATCAAGGCGAGCGCCATCGTGGACGAGAGCGGCAAGCACCCCATCCGCATCCGCGACGACATCGGCGCCGACTTCAAGCCCGACCCGCCCATCTTCAACGTCGTCTTCCCGGTCAGCCCGGACCCGGACCTGCCCTCCGGCGCCGACGAGATGGAGCGCATCCGCGCGATGGTGGACCTCCCCGACCTGGGCGCGGTGTACACCGACTCCGGCTCGGCCTGGTCGGCCCGCTACCTCAACTTCCGCCGCGACCACTTCCCCTATGCCGACCTGCCGCTGACCTACGATGAGGAGACCGGCCAGCCCGCGATCTTCGGCAAGGCGCCGCCCGTCGAGCACTGGCGCGCCATGGCCGAAATCCTGCATCCGGCGGGCAAGGTCGTCTTCCCGAATCTGGGGCACGGGTTCAAGGACATGTGGTCGTACTTCGCGGTGGACATCTGCGGCTGCGAGCAGGGCTCCACGCACACCGACTTCCTCAACTACTCGCGCACGCTGGCCTGGCACAAGCCCGTGCTCTTCCTGGGCTACCTGAAGCTGCACACCAGGCCGACGCCCCTGTCTGAGCGCGAGGGCTTCGAGCGCCACGTCAAGCGCTGCGCGATGATGGGCATCTACCCCAGCATCGCCATCCGCGTCGAGTACCCGGAGTTCTACGAGCGGGACGGCGACATCTACCGGCTGTATGTGCCGATCATCAAGACGCTCTCGGCGGCGGGCTGGGAGCCGGTGACGCACGCACGCATTAACTCCCCGGACGTTCGCGTCGAGCGCTTCGGCCCGGCGGAGGGCGTCGCGTACTTCACGGTTTACAACGACAGCGCGGGCGCGGTTGACTGCACGCTGGAGATGGACCTGCCGGGGCTGGGCGCAAAGGGCCTCGCGGCGATCAAGGACCTAGTTACGCAAGAGGAGATGGAGGCCGGGGCCCGCGTCAGTTTGCAGCTTGAGCCGGAGCAGTTGCGGGTGCTCAGACTGGCCCTGGCACTGTGAAGCGCGGACGGTCCCTACGTCAACTCGTCGCGGGGGTATGACTCCATCCCGCCGCGCACCAGCAGCATCGGCTTCCGGCAGCGCTGAGCGACATCCGCCGCCAGCGAGCCGAAGAAAGCGCGCCGCAGGCCGGTGCGCGAGGTGCACGGCATCACAACGATGTCGTGCTCCGCGGCGACCTCGATTATCGCGTGCACGCGCGACTCGGCGGCGGTCGGCCGGTACGCCACCTCCCCGGGCACACCCTCACACATATACCAGCCACTGAGGTCCTCCAGGCTCTGCGCCAGCTCGCCGGCGCTGGTCTCGGGCGGCATCAGCCTGAGCAGCGTTATCTGATGCTCCTGGATACCAGCGAGTGCGCACAGCACAGGCCGCACCACCGCGAACTCCTCCGGAGTGCTCACCGGCACCAGGATGCGGTCCGTGTGCAATGCGCCCGTGAACTTAACGATGACCACCGGGCAGAGCGCGTCGCGCGCAACGGCGTCCACGATCCGGCCAAACCTGGGCGCCTGGCGCGCGAGCGGATGGCCGAGCACGATTACCTGCACATTCTCCGTCTCAGCGACGCGCAGGATCGCCTCCGAGACCTCATCGCCGAACTCGACCTCGGTGTTCAACTCGTAGCCCATGCTCCTGGCCTCCTCATCGGCCAGGCGGAAGAGGCCGACCGTCTCCTGATCGGGGGCGCTCGCCCAGAAATCGTCCGACGCCTCCGTCGTGATAACGTGAACCGCGAGGGGCAGCGCGCCGTAGCTGTGCCCAAGCACGGTGGCAATTCGCGTCAACCCTCGCACGGTCGCCGGGTCGCTCAGGCAGGCGAGCACGAATCCGTGGGGACGAGCGGGCGGCTCCAGCTTCGGCCAGGTCCAGGGGACGATATCAACGCTCTCAAGCTCGCCCGGCGCTGCCCGCAGCTTGCCCGCGTCCGCCTCGTCGGGCAGCTCGCCGGCGCGGACGGCCATGACGCGCACCAGCGGCGGCCCGATCAGCTCGTTCACCACCACGCTGGCGACCACGATATTGATGATGATGGTCCTTATTGCCTCCAGCGAGGCGTCCTGCCGCACGAGATACGCAAGACCTATCGCCAGCCCTGCCTGCGGTAGCAGGCCAAGGCCGACGACCGCCGCCTGCTCCCGGGGCATACCCGCCGACCGTGCGCCTGCCCACGCGCCGAAGTACTTGCCGGCGGCGCGCGCGAGCACGAACACCGTTCCTATCGCCCCGGCCGCGATCAGCTCGGCAAGCCGAAGCTGCGCCCCGGCCAGCGCGAAGAAGATGCCGTAGAGCGGCGGCTCAAAGTCATTGAGTGCGCGGAAGGCCCGCACATCCCGCCGGTCGCGGTTCACCACGGCGAAGCCCGCCGCGACGCCCGCCAGCAACGCCGACAGCCCCAGGAAGCTCGCCAGCCCGCCGCAGAAGAACACCGCCGCCAGCGCCGCCACCAACACATCTGGGCGCTTTGCCAGCCGGTGCACCACGAGGTCGGCCACCAGTCCGACCATCATCCCCAGCGCCAGCGAAGCCAGGGTCTGCGCCAGCGGAGTTACGGCCAGCAGCAGCGGCGGCCCTCCGCCCGTTCCCAGCAACCCCCTGGCGGCCGCGACCGCCAAGCCAAAGAGAGTGATGCTCAGAGCGTTGTTCACGACCAGACTGGACAAGACCAGGCGCGAGAGCGGCCCGGAGGCCTCCAGCTCGCGGATCACCGCGATGGTGGCCGCCGGAGCCGTCGCCACCGCAATGGCGGCGCATACCAGCGCCATCGCGATGTACAGAGCCGGCCCACCGTTCACCCCCCCCGCGCCCGTCAGCCACGCAGTCACGCCCACGCCCAGCCCGACGAACACAAATGCCCCCAGCGACTCCCCAGCGCTCACCCTCACCAGCGCCCTCGCCGAGCGCCGAAGTTGCTCGAGGTCGAAGCGCTCACCGATCCCGAAGGCCACCAGCATCAGGGCGATGTTGGTGAATATCTCCAGCCCACCGCCCGTCGCCTGCTCGCCCATCAAGTCCACGCCCCCGGAACCAAGGGCGATGCCCGCGACCAGGTAGCCCGTCACCGAGGGCAGACGGACCAGCCTCGCCAGCCACGCGAAGGCGAAGCCCACCGCCAGCAGCAGGCTCAGCGCCAACACCAAGTTGACTTCGCCGATGCCCGTCATTGTCCCGGACTTCCGCACGACCAGATGCAGCGCCACCTGTGAGCGGCGGATGGTATTTACCACAGCGCGAGCCGCACGTCAAACGCCAGCGAGGTCGCACACTCGCCCCCTGTCGTCCCGCACCTCCCCGAAGGCCCCAGAAGGACGCAATGACTCGCGCTTCGGTCTTGCCATTTGCCCTCCCCTCTGATATATTGATGAAGCTTGGTACGCGCGTGCAGATTTGGTCAGAGGAGGAGTCACTATGCTAGGGCCACGAAAGGGTTTCACGCTCATCGAGTTGCTGGTGGTGATCGCTATCATCGCGATCCTGGCGGCGATCCTCTTCCCGGTCTTTGCCCGGGCGCGGGAGAAGGCGCAACAGACAAGCTGTCTCTCCAACGTCAAGGAACTGATGCTGGCCTTCCTGATGTATAGCGAAGACAACGATGGACGCAGTCCCTTGTGCGTCTATAACTCCGGTACCACCGACTTCTGGTACGACAGCATGATGCCATACATGAAAAACACCCAGATCTTGCGCTGTCCCAGCGATGACAGCCATTCAGTCGGCTACGCACCGCACAACTACTGGGGCTACTACCATATGTACACGAGGTCTGTGACCAGCGCCTACGGCGGTAGCGTCAAGCTCAGCATCCTGCGATATCCCGCGGAAACCTCCGCTTTCGCGGAGGCAGATGGGCCGGGGAACAGCTGCTTCAACTCGGATGGGACATGGGGCTATGCCAGGTGGGACATCGTGCGCCACAACGAAGGCTGCAACGTGGGACTTCTGGATGGGCACGCCAAGTGGTTCAGCGAGAGCTACCTAGTGGGTGAGTACAACAAGGGCGAGAACTCCCGCCTCTGGGCCGGGAAGCCGTAGTGGCTGCGGGGCCAGGGAACGGCTGCTTGTCCCGGAGGGGACAGTCACGCACGGGCCGCGCAAGGCCGCGATCACTGGTATTAGCCTTGCGTGGCGTTGTTGATACGACTCAGTCGTGCAAGTGCACACTCAGCCAGAGGAGGTCTGATCATGCTACGTCAACGAAAAGGCTTCACGCTCATTGAGCTGCTGGTGGTGATTGCCATCATCGCCATCCTGGCAGCGATCCTCTTCCCGGTGTTCGCCCGCGCTCGGGCGAAGGCAGAGCAGACAAGCTGTCTGAGCAACCTCAAGCAGCTCGGCCTGGCCGCGCTTGCCTACTGCCAGGACTACGACCAGAAGCTGATCACCTATCGCACCCGGGTCCCCGGCCATGATATGTGGTACCTGAATATCGAACCGTACGTCAAGAACAGGCAGATCTTCAAGTGCCCCTCTCGGGAGACGACTTGGTCCTACGGGATCAACTACCATCACGGCTGCGGCTGGAATCTCTCTAGGGTGAAGTACCCCGCCGAACACCTGCTGTTGTGCGACAACCAGAACCAGTTGGCTTCGTGTTCGGCGCCCCACGGCTTCAGCCCCACCTACACGCCGCACCTGGATCCGCTGCCACACAACGAGGGCATCAATGTCTGCTACTTCGACGGCCACGCGAAGTGGATGAAGCCCGACGGGGAGTTTGACGGCACCTACTACGGCCTGGCCGCCTGGCACTACTGGCCCAACGGCGACGCCGACCACATGAAGCCGTAGTGGACTCGCTGCGCGGCGAGCGCAGGCGCTGCTGCTCCCAGCGGCCGGGCCTGTGTGTCTGCACGCAACCTCAAAATGGGGACAGTCACCTATCTCCCGATCATAGTGGGCGTGGGGCCGCGATGTCCAGCCAAGGGGAATAGGTGACTGTCCCCATTTCTCAGCGAACAGAGAAGGTGGAATGATGGACGCGCAACTCAGGCCATCGTGCGCTGCCCTGGCTATCCTCGCGACCGCCGCCGCTGCGTGGGCGCAACTGCCCGGGCAGCCGGCATGGCGCGAGGGGACCGAGCAGTTCACCGCCCGCGATGCCGTCATCTACGCCGACGAGAAGCCCTTCCTGCTCATCTACGACTTCACCTGGTCGGCGGAGCGCAACTCGCGCTTCTACGAGTTCGCCGAGGACTGGGGCAATACCACCACCTACGGGCCCATCTCCGGCGGCAGCGCCGTGCTCACGCCCTTCGCCTTCGACGCGATGGACGAACTCTACCAGGCCGCCGCCGACCATCACAACTACTACAGTTGGGCCGGCTCGGTGATGTCCGATGGCGGCTTCATCCGCGAGCATCCGGAGGCCGCTATGCTCGGCCCGGACGGCAAGCCCGTCCGCCGTTCGACCGTCTGCTTCCTCAATCCCACCTACCGCGAGCACCTGGGCAAGCGCCTCGCCGAGGTCGCTCAAAGCCTGCGCGACCGGCCCTTCCAGTTCGGCTACTACCCCCAGGATGAGTTCGCCTACCGCAGTTGGGGCTGCCACTGCCCCATCTGCCAGGCCGAGTTCAAGCGGCAGATGGAGGAGAAATACGCGACCATCGAGGCCCTCAATCAGGCCTGGGGGACGGAGCTGAAGAGCTTCGACGAGATCGAGCTGCCGCAGGGCTTCGAGAAGTCCGTGCGCTTCTGCGACTGGCAGGAGTTCCGCCGCTGGTCGCACCTTGACTTCGCGAAGTTCGTCTA
>CBFDBV010000205.1:0-8244 GCA_965603135.1 uncultured bacterium | reverse complement strand
GGGTGCTCGTGACCTCGTGGAACGAGTGGTACGAGGGCTCCGAGATCGAGCCGAGCTGGGAGGACGGCCACAAGTACCTCCGGCTCACTGAGCACTACGCGGGCCGGTTCAAGGCGACCACTTACAGCGCGGTCGAGGTGCCCGAGCAGCCGGCGGGCCTGGACCCCGAGAGGACCGCAAAGCTGGCCGAGCTGTATGAGGGCACGCGCATCGGCATTCTGCCCGGCTACGGGGGCGAGGTCGCCTTCTGGCTGGTGGACACGGGGCTGGAGATCAAGGAGCTTGCCTGGGAGGACATCCTCGATCCGGCGAGGTTCAACGCTCAGACCGTGCCGCTCGCGGTGCACGCGGCGGGCGAGCGCTACCTTCAGACTTTCAGAGAGCAGGGAGATGTCGAGCGCGCGCTGGGGCGGTATCTGCGGGAGGGCGGCCTGCTGATGGTCATACCCCATCAGCCCTTCCCGTTCTATTACAACGAGAGGGGCGAGAGAGACATCGCGGCGGGTCGGCTGGGCCTGCCGATCGTGGGCAGCGGTGCGCACCAGCGCGATGATGTGCCGGCGCAGGCAGAAGTGAGGGGCTGGGAGGAGCCGCCGGCGGGGGTGAAGCTGACCTTCCACCTGGACACGGAGGCGCTGCCCGGCCTGCCGGGGGAGGTGGCCTTTCCGGAGCGCGGGGACCTGCGCTGGCGCCCGGCCACGAGGGCTCTCACGGCGGAGGGCGACGTCTACATTCCGCTGGCTGAGCTGAGGGACGATGCCGGCAGGGCGTACGGCGATGGCATCGCGTATGTTGAGCACCGGGCCTCGGAGCCTCGGAACGGGAGGGTCCTCTACGTCTGGATGCGGATGGCGGACGTACTTGGCCGGGACGATTTGTTCTTTGCGCTGTTCTCATTCGCGCGCGAGAGGATGCAGCAGTAGCGCGGAGGCCAGGCCGTCCCGCCTTGGCGAGTGAGGTCGTTGCCGCCGTTTGGTCCATCCTCGCGATGCTCACCCGCCAACCCCAGTACCAGTTCTGGACCTAAGGGCCCCCGTCCTCCGCTCCCCGGAAATGCGGCAAAAGGCCTTGCGCGCGGGCGCGGAATGTGCTATCGTAAACGGCGCGTACAGGGCGGCAGACACGGCCCGGGTGTGTGTGGATGTTCGGATCGCCATCGGGGTTACCTCGCGGCGGGCGAACGGCGCACCGCTAAACAGTAGTACGGAGGTAACTCGCATGGCCAGCGGTACAGTCAAATGGTTCGACGACGCAAAGGGCTACGGCTTCATCGAGCGCGATGACGGGGAGGACGTGTTCGTGCACTACTCCGCCATCGCCGGCGAGGGCTACCGCAGCCTCCCTGAGGGAGCCAAGGTCGAGTTCGACGTCGAGGAGGATGCCAAGGGCCCACGGGCCGCGAACGTGGTTGTTGTCGAGGCCCCGCCCGCATCGGACTCTGCTACCCAGTGGTGATCGCCACGGCAGTCGGCACCGCGCCCGGCCCTCCGGCCGGGCGTTGTTGCTTCTGTGTGACCGCTCCTCTCGTTTCCCCTGCGCGCACCAGACGGGAGAATGGACAGTCACCTGTTTCCCCCTCATGATGGTGCGGCCAATCCCGCCCCGGCGGGACGCGGGGGAAACAGGTGACTGTCTCGCATTTTCCAGAGGGAAGCGTGGTCAGGCGGGGAACTCCAGCGCAGCGAAGTAGCGAACCTCACGCGCAAGACCGCCGCGCAACGGAGCAAAAGGCCATGATCGCCCGACATTCGCTCGTCCTGCTTGTCGCCACCGCCATCGTGTGCAGCACAGCAGGCCTCGCCCTCGCACAGCCCGACGCCACTGAGCCCGGCCCGCTGAAGGTCGGCCTCGCGACCGTCAACATCACGCCTGAAGGCCCTGTGTACATGGCCGGGTTCGCGGCGCGCAAGGAGCCCTCCGAGGGTGCCTACGCGGACATCCACGCCTCCTGCGTCGTGTTCGACAACGCGGTCACACGTGTCGGCCTCATGGCCATTGACGTGTGCAAGATCGGCATCCCCCAGATGGAGCAGATCCGCGCAGCCGGCCAGCAGCTCGGCATCCCGCCCCAGCAGATGATGATCAACAGCTCGCACACCCACTGCGGCCCGACCATCATCGGCAACAAGAACCCGGACTACCTGCCCGTCTTCGAGGAGAAGGTCTGCGGCCTGCTGCAGAAGGCGGTTGATGACCTTCAGGAGGCGAGACTTGACTATACCGTCGGCTCCTGCACGATGGCCGTCAACCGGCGCCAGCTCAACGATGAGGGGCAGTGCGTCGGGATGCGGCCTGAGCCGCGCAAGGAGATTGACCCCGAAGTGCCCATCCTGCGCATCCTGGCTCCCGACGGCGCGGTCCGCGCGGTCATCTTCGGCTACGCGTGCCATCCGACGACTATGGGCGGGCAGCTCATCGGCCCCGACTATGTCGGGCCCGCCCGCGAGTGGATTGCGGCCGGCTACCCTGGCTGCTTGCCCATCTTCCTCCAGGGCTGTGGCGGCGACATCAAGCCCCGCTACTGCAAACCCAACGGCCGCTTCGGCTATGTTCTCATCGAGCCGGAGGAGACCGTCAGGGAGTTGGGCCACGAACTCGGGCGCGCGGTGATCACTGCGCTCGCGGTGCCTCCTCAACCCGTGCCCGCTGATGGCAGCGGCAAGGTGGTCCTCGGCGGCATCACCCACCTCATCAAGGTCCCCGACAAAGGGGACCCCGAGAACAAGTCCCACGAGATCTACAACGGCGCCTGGCGCGTCGGCGACCTCTACCTCTTCGGCAGCCAGTGCGAGCTGTGCGTTCAGATCGGCCTGCGCATCAAGCGCGAGCTGTCTGACCTGCGCGTGTGGACGAACGGCTACACCCACTGGGGCGGCGGCTACATCGTTGACGCGGCGCAGTTCCCCGAGGGCGGTTACGAGGTCAACGCCAGCGTCTGCGCGCCCCAGACCGAGGAGATCATCGTCGGCAACGCGGTCCGCTTCATCAGGGAACTGCAGACGAATCCGGTGCACGACAGCCCTATACCCGAACCTGAGGACTGACCGGTCGTGGTGTGGTGGCTTCGATCCCGCCGAGGTGGGATCTCGCCGGGGGGGCGGCGATCGGGTCGAAATTGTGCGTCTTGAGCCGCCATTTCCGGAAGCAAGCCGTGCCACGCCCACCACTCCGAGCCAGGCCCAGGTAGTACCAGGCGTTCGGACGCTTCCTTGTCACCAGCTCTCGCGGATGAGCCTGCTCGCGGTCTTCGCCAAGTGCTCCTCACTTGGGATCATGTCGCGCCAGATGCAGGTGGCCGCAGCGACCTCAGGCAAGGCGCGGCCAAAGGCTTCAACCGTCAGCCAGTTGTCGTAGCCGATCTCCCTCAGCGCTGAGAAGACCCGCGACCACGGGATGTGCCCCTCGCCGGGCGTGCTGCGGTCGTTCTCGGACACGTGGAAGTGGACGAGGCGCTCGCCCGCCGACTCGATAGCAGCGATGGGGTCCTTCTCCTCGATATTCGCGTGAAAGGTGTCCAGCATCATGCGCAGGTTCGGGTGCCCGACCTCGTCCACGAAATCGGCCGCCTCGCGGCTGGAGGTTATGAAGTAGCTCTCGAATCGGTTCAGGGGCTCGATGGCCAGGGTGACACCGGCGCCGGCGGCGTGCTCAGCGGCCTCACGCAGCGCCTCGATGCCCCAGCCCCATTCCTGGTCGGTGCGTCCGCGCCCAACCAACTCTCCGCAGGGGGCATAGAGCGGGCCTATCAAGAGCTTTGAGCCCAGGACTACGCAGGAATCGATGCAGGCCTTCAGATGAGCCACGCC
This sequence comes from uncultured bacterium, assembly GCA_965603135.1. Lineage (GTDB taxonomy): Bacteria > Armatimonadota > Zipacnadia > Zipacnadales > UBA5352 > CBFDBV01. Next base: position 4,438 of record CBFDBV010000205.1, on the reverse strand, counting down.
CGCCTCGCGTACGGCCGCACTCTCGGCGATGGGATTCGCCTCCGGGGCAATGACGGTCACGACGGTTCGTCCCAGGCCGAGGTCGTCCAGCTTCTCGGCGAGAGTCTCCCACGGCGAGCAGTCGGGCGCGAACATAGGGAACTCCACGCCGTCGTACCCCCAGCTCTTGATGTCGTCGAGCAGCCCCAGGTCCTGTTCGGTAGCTGCCGCCGTCCACAACAGAACATTGATGCCAACTTTCATTGCTGTCCTCCAGAGGATGGGGGACAGTCACCTCAGGTGACTGTCCCCGTTTCGCCATCTCCGATTTCAACCCACTGTCCGGTCTCTGCCGACTTCAGCACGGCGTCACAGACGATCTGCGTCTCGAGCGCAGCGCGGAAGTCGGGCTGCACCTTCTCGCCCGTCTCCAGGCTCTCGAGGAGGTCCGCCAGCGCGTGAATGAAAGTGTGCTCGTACCCGATGACACAGCCCGGCACCCACCATTTGTCCATGTAGGGGTGATCGGAGTCCGTGACCAGTATTGACCGCCAGCCATTGACGTGACTGTCATCGCGGTGGTCGAAGTACTCGAGTCGATGGGCGTCTTCCAGATCGAAGTAGATCGAGCCCTGCTCGCCGTTGATCTCAAAGGTGTTGTAGTTCTTTCGGCCCCGCGCATAGCGGGTGGACTCGAATGTGCCCATGGAGCCGTTCTCGAAGCGCACCAGGAAGGCGCAGGCATCGTCAATGCCCACGGGCCTGATCTCGCCCGGCTGCTCCTGGAGTTCCCGTTCCTTGACGAAGGTCTCGGTCATCGCCGTGACCGAAGCGATCGGCCCGTTCAGCCACATCGCGGTGTCAATGGAATGGGCGAGCAGGTCGCCGGTCACCCCGCTGCCGGCGACATCAATGTCAAGGCGCCACAGGGTCGCCCCGCCCTGGGGCACGTCGGGGCTGATGGTCCAGTCCTGCAAGTAGGTGCCGCGGTAGTGAAAGACCCTAGCGATCCGCTGCTCGTCAATGAGCTGTTTCGCCAGCGCAATGGCCGGCACCCGGCGATAGTTGAACCAGACCATGTTGGGCACGCCCGCCTCCTCGATGGCGGCCGCCATTTCGCGTCCTTCGTCCGCGTTCATCGCCAGGGGCTTCTCGCACAGCACCATCTTCCCCGCTTGCGCCGCCGCGATGGCGATATCGTGATGGGTGTTGTTCGGGCTGGCGATGTCAATGACATCAATGTCATCGCGCTCGATGAGCTTGCGCCAGTCGGTCTCGCAGCTCTCCCAGCCCCACCTCTCAGCGAAGGGCCGGAGCTTCTCCTCCTTGCGAGCGCACGCGGCCTTCATCACGGGCCGGTAGTCCACGTCAAAGAACTGGCTGACCTTACGGTACGCGTTGGAGTGGGCTCGGCCCATGAAGCCGTAGCCGATCAAACCGATGTTCAGTGGCTTGGCCACGACACTGCCTCCCTTCAGCCTCCGTACTTGGCGTTCATCTCGTCAACGGCTCTCTTGCAGCGTTCGGTCACCGGCCACGCGTCAGCCCAGAAGCAGAGGTCAATGGTCCACCAGTTGTGGGGCAGCGGGTTCTTGTTCAGCTCCGGCAGCAGCTCATCGAAGTCGAGCACGCCGTCGCCGAACGGAGCGTGGGTCGAGGTCTCGTCGTCGTGAAGCGTCCCATCCGAATCGATGAGGTGAATGTGGTTGATCTTGCCCCGCAGCTTCTGGGCCAACTCCAGCGCGCCCCCCGGGAGCGTCTCCTTCTCACCGGGCTGGCGAGCGCCGACCGCCGCGACCATGTGACCGTGGCAAGTATCGAACTGCACGCCGAAGTTGCCCGCGTCCACCTCATCAACGATTCGCAGTATGTCTGAGGGCTTGTTGAAAGCGAAGCCCGGCTCGAACTCCCACGTGACGTAGAGGCCCCTATCCGCTGCCTCCCGGGCGCACTGCTGCCACGTCTCCACCACCCGCCGGCGAGCGGTGTCGGCGTCCACTTGCTCGAAGATCGTCGGTGGCTGCACCGTGTCAACGCGAATGCCCTTGATGCCCAGGTCCACGCAGAAGTCCAGGTTCTTGCGGAAGCAGTCCAGGTAGTCGGTCTGGTCGTCGGTGTCTATCAGGTGCTCCTCCCACAGATTCGCCGCGAGCCCGGAGAAGCGCAGACCCACGTCCGCCAACTGCTCCCTGCACCGCTCTCGCGGCTCCTTCTCGGGCATATCGTCGGGGTTCGGGTGCGGGGGGAAGCCGCCTAACTCCACGCCCTGGAACCCCAGTTCGCTCAGGGTGGTGATGACCTCCTCCCACGGAACCGGGTGGTCGGCATAGGGCCCAATGGAGTAGGCCCACGATCCGATCGAGATGTCTTTCATAGTGCCCCTCCTATCAACAACGATCTCCCGGACCAGCTCTCTTGTGGTCACCGACCTCAGGCGCGTCGGGGTTCGCGTCCGGGCCGAAATAGCGCAGGATGACCAGCGGCTCGTGCTCGGATAGACTCTCGAAGGCCACCCCGGACTTCGCGGCGCTCTCGGTGACGAACAGCTCGTCTTCGGTCAGCTCGCCGAACCGGATCATGGCGGGGCTGTGCACGGACAGACTCCCGATCCGCCCTCGCCCCTGCATCACAATCAGACCGTACGCGCCGTTGTCCCTGATGGTCGTCCTGACGCCGGGGTTGACGGTGAGTTCCTTGGCGGTGAACCACTGCTGGCCCTCGGCCCTGCCGTAGACTACCCACCGATCAATGTACCCTTCGCTGGCGGTGTCGGAGACGGGGATCGGCTCCAGGTAGTGGTTGTCCTTGAAGTTCGGGTCGAGGTTGTCCTCCCAGTCCAGCAGGTCAACGAGGTAGTCGAGGTCGTCCGTCTTGTCCCCGGGCACGTCCTTGACCAGCAGGTCCCGGGACACGGACCGGCCCTCGACGAGCGACTGGTACATCGCGAAGACATCGGAGCCCCACTGCGGCTCGTAGGTCACCAGCGAGCCCGGGGCGTGAAGCAAACGAGGCCCGACGAGCCAGCCGGTCCCAGGCCTGAGCCGGTAGGCTCTTGAGAGGTCCAGGATGCCGTTGTCCCCTTCGTTCCATCGTTCCAGGCAGCGGCGCACCTGCTCTTTGGTGGTCCCCGGCTCGAGGCCGAAGAAGGTGTACGGGAAGTTGTTCCCGGTGTAGTTGAGCTGTGGCGGGAAGTAGTAGCCCTCCGGCTTGCCGAGCCGCCCCAGGGCCGCCACCTGCTCGCTGCTTTGGTGCAGGTGGTGCGGGATGGGGCCCATGTTGTCGAAGAACTTGCTGTACACGGGCCAGCGCTGGTAGCTGTCCCACATCTCCTGCCCGATGACCTGAGGGCCGCACGCTGCCACGGCGTCTCTGAGCGTGAACCGGTCCTCCTCGAACACGACGTAGCTGAGGCCCTCGTCGGGGGGCGCACCTTCGTTGTCCGCCGGCGTGGTCGAGGCGAACCAGCGTTCATCAATGCCACCGCGATGCGCACCGAGGGCGTAGAGGTCATCGGGGTGCAGTTTCAGTCGCCTGCCCGGATGCAGGAACGAACGAGGCACCCAGGTGGGCGCCAACCGAAGGATGCCGTCGCCGGCATCAAGCGCTCGACCGGTCATGGTCTCAACAGCTTCTCGGCTCATAGAGCATCCCTTCTGGGAAAATGCGGGACAGTCACCTGTTTCTCGGTGATGACGGTGGACTTGGAGACCCCACTCAGGCGAGAGAAATGGGTAACTGTCCCCATATTCCCCAAGTTCCCGCCCAGGACCTTGCGCTTGTCCTCGACCGCTATTCGCGCCCATCCGACCCACCCGAGCTGCGGCGCCGCGTCAATCAGCAGGCAGTCGGACCCGAAAAGCACCCGGTCGGCTCCCACCTCGCGCACGAGGTACTCAATCATCCCGTATGTCGTGGTTGGATAGGTTACCTCGGCGTAGACATTCGCGTGCTTGTGCGCGATTGGCACCAGCGCCTCCGCGAAGTCCCACCAGCCCCCCGTATGCGCGAGCAGGAAGCTGGCGTTGGGATACCTCGGTGCGAGCTTGTCCAGGTCGTCCGGGGTCACGTACTGCTCGCCCGACAGCCAACCATGGCACAGCACGGGCAGGCCGTGGCGGTCGCACCACTCCAGTATCGGCCGATGCCGCGGGTCCATGATGGGCACGGCGTGCCGGGGCGGATAGGGCTTGTATCCGACCATCTTGCCGCTGGCGAAGATGCGCTCGAACTCCTCGCGCATCACCTCGGGATAGCGAGGGTTGATGCAGCCGTAGCCGAGCAGACGGTCGGGGTAGCGCTCCACTGCCGAGAGCGTGACGTCATTGCCGGCCGGATCGCCCAGCATAATCCCGCTGAACGAGCTGACCAGACACAGGTCAATGCCCAGGCGATCCATCGTCTGAACGAGGTGCTCGGCGTCGTTGTAGGCCACCGGCCAGGTGGTGGTGCCCATCGAGCC
>CBFDBV010000204.1:0-8262 GCA_965603135.1 uncultured bacterium | reverse complement strand
ATCCGGCCCATCGGGAGGTGCGCGGCGAGCTGACCGACCAGCTCCTCGACCGCCTCGGCGAGACCGTTGACCCCCTCCCGCCGCGAACCGCGCGCTACTGATAGCTGGCGCTGTCGCGCCAGCAGCAGCGCTGCCGCCGAGGGCAAGCCCTCCGCTGGGACAAGGATGGCCGCAAGTTGGCGGTCGAATGTCGCGGTCGCAAGAGGAGTCGCCCCTGCCAAGGTCGAACCGCTCCAGCACAATGCGTGATTCGTTGGCCTGCACGCGCCAACTCACAAAGCGAGGGCGAAGAATATGAGCGTCAAGTACGACAAGTGCGCGGCCGTGTGCTACACGAAGCCGCTGCGGGCCGAGCTGCACGAGGACGTCCCAATGCCGCCGATGGATGAGACCGGCGCGCTCACCAAGACCATCTTCAGCACCATCTCGCGCGGGACCGAGCTGGACCTCTACACCGGGCAGTTTCACTCCCGCCGCCCGGGCACCCAGTGGTATCCGATGCTGCCGGGCTACATCGCCGTCGGCGAGGTGCTCGAGATCGGCGATGAGGTGGACCACCTTCAAGTCGGCGACCACGTGGTCAGCTCGAATCTGTTCGGCGACTGGGCCGGCGACTACTGCGTGGCCTGGGCCGGGCATCTGGAGTATCTCGTCTACTCGAAGACCTCGCACAAGAGCCTCAGCAGCAAGCGCGCGGTGAAGATCCCCGAGGGTGTGCCACTGGAGCAGGCGGGGGTAGCCTTGCTGGGCGCCATCGCCTACCACGGGGTCGAATACAAGGTCAAGCCGCAGGAGGGCGAGACGGTCTTCGTCATCGGCCAGGGGGCCATCGGCTCGATGGCCGCGCAGCAGTGCAAGGCCCGCGGCGCGCGCGTCATCGTCAGCGACATCTGCCAGAACCGGCTCGATGTCGCCGAGGCCTGGGGCGCGGACGCCACCATCAATGCCGCTGAGACCGATGTGTGGGCCGAGCTTGCCGGCCTCACCGAAGAGAGTGAGCCGCAGGCCATCATCGAAGTGACCGGCGAACCGGACCTGCTCGAGGAGGTCCTGCAGAAGGCGCCGCGCTACTGCCGCATCCACGCCCAGGGGATGTACCTGGAGCCGATCTCGGTCTACATCCCCGAGACGCTCTTCGGGCGGCAGCTCACCCTCTCGGCCACCTGCGGGGAGACCCCAGAGATGACGGCGGCGGTGCTGGAGCTGATGGCAAGCGGCGAGGTGGACGTGTCGGGCCTGGTGAGCGACATTATGCCCGCCGACCAGGCCACCGAGGCGTACGAGCGCGTGCACGAGCATCCGGACGAGGTCGTGACGCTGGCGCTGGACTGGCGCTAAGGAGGATCTGACATGCCCAAGTTCGCCTGTGCCGCATGGGGTTTCCGTGAGATGACGCTCCCGGAGTACTTCGCCGCGTGCAACAAGCTCGGCCTGGAGTTCGTCGAGGTCAACCTGAGCGACGGGACGCCCAAGCACCTCACGCCTGACGCCACGGAAGACGACATCAAGCAGATGCTGTCGCAGGCCGAGGACGCCGGCGTCAAGGTGGTGGCGCTGGCCGGCGGCAACAACTTCGCCGCCGAGGACGTGGCCGCCGAGATCGAGAAGGTCAAGGGGCAGATTGACCTGGCCGCGACCGCCGGCGCGGAGGTGCTGCGCGTCTTCGCGGGCTGGGTCGGCGCTTCAGGGTACACGGACGCCACCTTCGCGCAGATTTCCGACGCGCTCCAGCAGGTCGGCGAGCACGCGGAGGACGCCGGCGTGCTGGTGGCGATGGAGAACCACGGCGGCGTGACCGCGACCGGCGCGCAGTGCCTGCGGCTGCTGGAGCCGGTGACCAGCCCGGCGGTGGGTCTGAACTTCGACCCGGCCAACTTCCGGCACGTGGGCGAGGATGCGATGTCCGCGCTGATGGTCACCACCGACCTGATCAATTACAGCCACTGGAAGGGCGTGCGCTACGAGGGCGATGAGCCGGAGTATTGCGCGGTGGGCGAGGGCGTGATTGCCTGGGAGCCCGTTGTAGAGGCTCTCGTCGCGTCCGGCTTCGATGGCTACTGGGCCATCGAGTACGAGAACCTGCCTGACGTCGAGCGCGGGACGAAAGACAGCCTGGAGTATCTGCAATCGCTGGTCTAGGCGACAGAGCATGGACAATCTCCCAGGAGCGCAGAGCCGCTTCGTCGTCACCGTGGACGACGCCGGCGGCCTCATCCAGGACCTCGCGCAGTTCCATCGGGTCACCGAGTTCTTCGGTTCCGAGGGCGTGCCCGCCAGCTTCTTCGTGGTTCCCCGCGGCGACGGCGAATGGCAGCTTGACCGCGAGCCCCAGTGGCTCGCCGCCCTGCACCAGGCCGAGCAGCAGGGCCATGACTGCCAGCTCCACGGCCTTGACCACCACGGCCCCGAGTTCGGACCCTGTCCTCCCTTCGTGTACGCCCTGAGTGGACAGGACCCGGACGAAAGGCTGAAGTCGGACCGCGCGCAGTTCGGGAAGCTGTGGCGTCGCGACCTCTTCGCGGCGAAGCTGCGCATTGCCATCGCGGTATTCACGGACGCTCTCGGCCGCAGGCCTCAGGTTTTCCGGTCCGGAGCCCTCTCCCAATCCCCCGAGCTCTACCAGGCGCTCGGTGACGTCAGGATGCGGTATGTCTCCAACCAGGTCGTTGATCCCCGCGGCTGGAAGTACATCGTCGGCCAGTACGACAACCCAGGGGACTGGGACCGGGGGGTCCCCCCCGTCCCGTACCGACTCACGGAGAGCGTCATCAGTCTCCCCATGGCGAGCGAATACGCCTGGCGCCTGAACGCGGAGAAGGTGGAGAAGCACCTGGCCCTCGGGCTCGAGGACCTGGGGCGCGTGTACGCCGCGGGTGGCGTCTTCATCCTGATCTGCCACCTGCAGATGGTGGGTGCCGAGGAGCCCTATGCCCGTGACTTGCTGCGCCGGCTCTTCCTCGCCGCCCGCGAGGAGCATCAAGTTGCCTTCCAGACCATAGGGAAGCTCGTCGCCGACATCGAGAGCGGCGTGCTGCCGGTCATTCAGCCTGAACGCGCCCAGGAATCAGGGAGGGACCGTCATGGGAGTTGATCGCTTCGACGGCAAGGAGCTCGAGTACCTGCAGCAGATCCTGGAGAGGGGCCGGCTCTCGGGTCAGCAGGATGGCTACAAGGGCCGGCTGGAGCAGGCCTTTGCCGAGGCCTACGGCGTGAAGCATGCGATTGCCGCCAACTCCGCCATGTCGCTGCTCATCTCGGCGGTCTTCGCCGCCGGCGCAGGAGCGGGCGACGAGGTCATGTGCGACCCCCTGGTTCAGTTCCACGCGATCGCCGCCCTGTGGCAGAACACCCACCCGACGTGGGCTGACGTGCATGCCGATACCTGGCTGATGGACCCCGAATCCGCGCGGCAGAGCCTCAGCCCCCACACCAAGGCCATCTGTTGCACCCATCTCTGGGGCCTGCCCGCTGAGGTGGACACGCTGCGCGACCTCGCCGACGAGCACGGTGTGATCCTCATCGAGGACTGTGCGCACGCCATGTTCCTGCCCTACAAGGAGAAGTTCGCCGGGACCTGGGGGCACATCGGCGTGTTGAGCTTCTGCCAGGGCAAGCACATGACTTGTGGCGACGGCGGCATGGCGCTCACGGATGACGATGAACTCGCCAACGGCATCCGCAGCGTGACCGCCTTTGGCGAGTCCCCGCCGCACCTGGCGACGGTCTTCCGCATGACCGAAATGCAGGCCGCCATAGCCCTGGCGCAACTGGAGGCAGTCAGGGGCTACCTGGAGGAGTACCGGAAGTCCTATTCCGTGCTGGAGGAAGCCCTGGAGGGGTGCGACTGGCTGCAGCCCCGGGCCGTAGGGCCGGGCTGTGGCAACTCCCCCTATATCTTCTCCTTTTTGTTTCGTGGCGAGGAGTCGGGCGTCGAACTGGATGGCTTCAAGGAGGCCCTGTTTGATACAGGTGACAACTGGAACGTGGGCTTCACGCAGGTGCCGGCGTACCGCTACAAGCTTTTCCGCGAGCCCCTGGCCTACCAGAACAAGGGCTGTCCTCTGCACGACTGCCCGTACTACAAGGGTGAGTACGAGTACCGGGACGGTCTCTGCCCGGTGGCCGAGGAGATCCTGCCGCGCCTGGTCAACATCAACTGCATGGTGGCGGAGGAGGACGCAGGTCGGGTGGCCGAGGGCCTGCGCCGCGCCATACGCCAGGCCGAGACCGCCTGACGGCGTGGGAATGACTGCCCATGGGCGACCTCACAAAGCTGTGCGAGGCCGACTCGAACAGAATCCTTGACCTCGTCGAGGCGCTGCAGCCCGTCACGGCACGACAGGTCCAGGCGGAGCTGGAGCGCCGACATGGCGTGCGTGCGGAGCTGGAGCGGGTGGTGCGGTACATGGAGTGGCTGCGCAGCGGCTTCCCGCGCAAGTTGGCGCACGCAGGTCCCGACCATTGGATCGTTGTGGACCTGGCCTCGTGAGTTCTCCTGTCCGTGTCCTCGGGAGCGACAGCCCATGACGCGCGGTGGGCGAGGGCGTGATTGACTGGGCGCCGATCGTGGAGGCGCTGACGGCGTCCGACTTCGACGGCTACTGGGCCATCGAGTACGAGAACCCACCCGACGCCGAGCGCGGCACGAAGGACAGCCTGGATTACCTCAAGTCGCTGCTCTAGCTACCGCACCACGAAGCTCTGCGTCCACGCGGGCAGCCGCTTGAGGCTGCGCTTGCGGCGGACTTCCTTGCGCCACTGCTCGTCGGTCATGCGCTCGGCGGCGTCGGGCGTCCAGGTCTGCCACTCGTGGTAGCTCATCACGAAGCCCATTGCACGCGTCTGGTAACGTTTCCCATCACTAGCACGGCTCGGCGCCTGCCACTCGGCGACGATAGGATACAGCGGGCCTGTGGCCACGTGCAGCACGCCCCCGACTTCACCCTTCTGGCCCGACCGCAATGCGGCATGCTTGCCGGCGGTGACGGTCGGGTCCTGCAGGGCAAGATCCACGGGCAGCAGCGTGCTGTGCACGTCCGCGACCATGGTCGGGTCCTGCACCGCCACGTGTTTGGTGAAATGTGCCAGCAGCCACTGGCCGAAGCTGGAGATGTAGAAGGCGTAGTTCTTGTCGAGGTGCGCGTACTCGAACCACTCGCCGGCCAACTGAGTCTGCGCCGCCAGCCGCAGGTTCTTGCACAGCCTCGCCAACTCACCCATCCCCTCGAAGCCTCTGCGGTCAAGTGCCCATGCCATCTCTTCCAGGCGACGGTAGAACTCCGGGACGGGCTCGATGAGGACCCCGATTCCCGCGGCCGCGGGCGTCACCGGCTGCTTGGCGTGGAGGATGAAGTCGTGGCGGAGCTGCGCCCAAGAGGCCAGCGAGGTGTTGAGCTGCTTGTCCTGCCAGGCGTCGGTTCGCATGAACTGCGGCGCGCCGTCGGCAGGGTCGTCGCTGAGCGTGCGCAGCGCCGCCAGCCACTGCTCGTAGATGGACAGCTTCGAGGCATCCTCCGCTGACTCGCCGAAGTCCGAGAACTCCTCGCGCAGGCTGTCCAACTGCCCTCTTAGCTGCGGATACTTCTGGAACGCATCTTCTAGGTGGTCATAGGCCCGGTTGAAGTCCAGCACCGTCGCCGCCACGTCCAGGCCGCTTGGCAGCCAGCGCCGAGGAGCAAAGATGTAAGGATAGACCGTGCGCTGTGTGATCTCGCCGTCCAGGATGTAGCGCTCGCCGAGGACCTGGCAGTACTTCTCAGGAAGGTCGCCCACATCGCCCTGCGGCACCCCCATGATGGCGGAGGCTCGGTACGTGTCCTTGCGGAACTCCGCGCGCAGCTTCGCCAGCGCGGCCTCCGTTCCCAGCTCGGGCTCGCTACCCTCGGCATAGCCGCTGCCCAGCGCATTTTCGGCCCCCCTGGCGACTCGCAGCGGCGTGATGCAGTCCGGGGCGGCGATGAAGAAGCTCACCTCGTCGAAGAGCCGCTGCCACGAGGACTGGAGGTCTGTGTGCTCACGCAGCAGCAGGCCCAGCAGCACCGCCTGCCGGAGCTTCGGGCCAGCCTCGGGGCCGTCCGCGTTACCCGGCAGCAGCGGCATTATGCAGCGACCCAGCCACTTGGTCGCCCGGAAGTAGCCGGCCAACTCGGGGTGCTCGGCGTACTGGCCGCGGACCAGGTAGATCGTGTAGTCCTCGCCGGGGTAGTAGTCTGCCTCCTCCGCGGCGACGATCTTCCCGGCGATCCGACGAGCCTCGGCGCGGACCTGCTTTGGGGCCTGCTTGCCAAGCAACTCCGCCGCCACGCCAAAGAGCAGCAGGTTCAGCCGCGCCGGCTCTGCCAGGCCCGCTTGCCCCTTGCGCTGGCGGTAGTCGGCCTGGGCTGCCTCCAGGCCCTGCTCGACCATCTTCTCCAGCAGCGGCACCAGCTCTTGCTTCTCGTACTCCAGCAGGCCGCCCCGGAACAGGCAGCCGAAGACATACAGCACCGCGTCCGAGGTGATGAAGGGTTCGTGGGCCTCGAAGTAGGCGCTGGTGATGTTGTACACCGGGTAGTCCGAGAGCACCACGAAGCCGCTCTCTTCCAGGCGGCGCTCGGCGGCGCGCGGTAGCCGGCGGGGGCTGGGCACGCGAAGCTCCGCCGAGGCCCACGGGCCGCTCTCGTCGGCGCCGGGCGGCCAGGCGGAGTGGGGACGGCATCCCGTCAGGCCGACGGCTGCGACCATTGCGAGCCACAGGCCGACACGGACTAGCCTCATCTGCCGCACCTCCATTTGCTTCAACGCACCGGCGACACTCAGTGTTCCCGAAGACGGGCCTGAGACGCTGCGATCTCCCGCGCCTGCTCGAGGTCCTCGGGCGTGTTGGCGCTGAAGAAGAGGACCTCGGGGTCGCCGAAGGCCGCAAGCTCCGGGCCCTCGACCCAGCGGGTGTTGACCGCTTCGAGGAGCCGCTGAGGGCGACGGCCGCCCGCCGCCAGTATGTCCCGGGCGGGCTCCAGGCACGTGCGGCCGTAGACTGCGAAGAGCGGCTCGGCTCCCTGGTCGGTCCGAGGCGCGACGGCATCGAACCCCCTCATCCAGCCGAGGGCTTGCCCTCGGCCGGGACCATCCCTTTTCTCCTCCCTGCCAGCCTCCCTTGGGCGGGGTCGCTGATCTCCGGCCAAGCCCAGCATATAGGCGCCCAGGGAGGGGCTGAGGAAGGGCATATCCCAGGCGGCGACGAGAATGAGCGGGGCTGAGGCCGCCCGGAGTGCCCCCGCGATGCCCGCCAGCGGTCCCGCGTCCGAGATCTCGTCGGCGGCCCAGCCCGCGTCAAGCCGCTCAGCCACCTCCGGGTCGCCCGCGACGAGGAGTTGGCTCACGAGCGGCCGGATCGCCGCGTAGGCGCGCTCCACGATGGCAATGTCGCCTACCTCCAGCCAGCCCTTGTCCGGCGACAGCCGCGATCCGCGCCCGCCAGCCAGAATGACGCCGGTGCAGGCCGGAAGGTCGAAGGCTGCGGCGCCGAAGAGATCGTGACGTAACAGCGTGGCGATGGCAGTCGGCACCACCGCGCGGCTGGCGTCCGTCACCTCGATAACGCGCACGTCGTCGCGTGCCAGGATGGCCTGGACGACCTCCCCTCCCCGGTCGCTCAGCGCGGCGAGGAAGGGCCGCGGCGAATCCAGGCACGCCATCAGCTCCGCGCGGAAGCTCTGCGCACCCTCCTCCATCCGCCCGATCTCGTCGGCCACGATGAGGTCCGCCGATTCGCGCGCGGTCTTGAGCGCGGCGCCCCCGGTCGTCTCAAAGGCATCCAGGTCCACGCGAAAGGGGCCGAAGCGCGGCCCGTCATGGAAGTCGCGGTGTGCTATGATGCGCTCAGGGCCGCTCAGATCGCGCAGCAGATGGCCCTCCGGCTGCGCGCGCGGGCCGATGCGCTTGGTGAGATAGCCGCCCGCGCGAGCCTCGGGGAGAAGCTCAAGGGCGCGGGTGACGACGGTTGACTTGCCACCGTCGCGCGGTCCGGTGAGAAGCAGATTCATCGGAATGCCCCACCTCTGGCACTGCAACGAGCCTTCGTCATTCTGAGGCCTCGTGTCGGCGGGGCCGAAGAATCTCGTGCGCGGGCTGAGGATAGGCCAGGAATGAAATTCTTCGCTGGCCCGCCTTCGCCAAGGCTTCCGCCTTCGCCAAGGCTATGGGGGATGAAACGGCGGACAGGCGAGGAGCTCCGGCCTACAAAGGTGGCCCGGATGGGGGCCCGCCGCGCGGGCCGCAGCC
>CBFDBV010000203.1:0-8319 GCA_965603135.1 uncultured bacterium | reverse complement strand
GGCAGGTCTGAATGGGGAGTTGCGTGAGCATCCCGCCTGGGCGGGACCCGCCTGAGGTTGGTCCGGTGGCGGCTGGCGGGGGCAGTCTCTATGCGCAGACGGCGGCCACGTTGTGTTTGGCACTGGCGCGGAACTGAAGGGTGGGGTGTGCGGGTTATATCGGGCGATGCCTCCGGGGAAGAAGACCTCGCCAGACCGCCCTCAGAAGAGCGGCGTCCTTCGAGCTTCGGCGGACCTTGGCTCTCGCACGCGCCACCGGTTCCGCGCTGCCAATCTCCGAGGACCATCGGCGTTCGCCCCCTCCCCGCTCTGCGCCCCCTAACCCGTCACACCCCGGCCCACGCGAGAGGTCCGGTGACAAAGGCGGCTATCCCCCTGAACAATGCGCGCAGGGCGAGCGTCGGCATTATCACAGCTATCCCAGTAGGGGAGTGAGCGGATATGCGATGGCCGGTCGCGTTTGCGAGCCTCGTGTTCGTGGCGACGCTGGTCGGCGTGTGCGCCGGTCAGCAGCAACAGCCCCGGCTCGCGGGTGGCGACGGTCAACAGACGCTGGACCTGGAGGAAGATGTCTGGGTGATCCGCGACATCGAATATGGCGTTGTTGACGGCCACTCGCTCAGGCTCGATGCGTATCTGCCGGCCGACAAGGAGATACATCCGGCGGTGGTGCAAATACACGGCGGCGGCTGGCGCGGTGGCGACAAGAGCTCATTCGCCCACCAAGGCCTGAAGTACGCGCGCGACGGCGTGGCTGCCTTTTCCATCAACTACCGGCTATCAGGCGTCGCGCCCTACCCGGCGGCGGTGGAGGACTGCGTCCGCGCGATCCGCTGGATCCGCGAGCACGCGCAGGAATACGGGATTGACCCCGACCGCCTCGGCGCGCAGGGCGGATCGGCCGGCGGGCACCTGTCGCTGATGATGGCCTTCCTGGAGCCGGGCGAGGACGACCTGAGCGCCGACGGCGAGCCGCTCGAGAACTTCCTGCGCTGCGTGGTGTCCAAGTGCGGCCCCACTGACTTCACGGCCGACGATACCATGCATCGGCACCCGGCGGCCGTGGCCTTCCTGGGCGGCCCCCGCGAGGAGGGGCCGGAAACCTACGCCCAGGCCTCGCCGGTAACGCACGTCTCGCCCGACGATCCGCCGGTGCTGCTGGTGCACGGCACCGAGGACCGCACGGTGCCCTACTCGCAGGTGACCATCCTGAAGCAGCGCCTGGAAGAGGCGGGCGTCCCGGTGGAGCTGATCACCATCCAGGGCGGCGGTCACGGGCTCAAAGGCGGCGACCGCGAGGAGATCCAGGCAGCCCAGAGTCGCATGTACGACTTCATGCTGGCGCACCTCCTGGGCACCGCGGCGGAGTAAGCACGCCTCAGTGCGGAGCCCGCGCACGCGACCAGGTGCAGCCCGGAAGCGGCCGGCGGCGACAGGGCGCCGGCCAGCTTGCTGTACGCTGGGCCCGTTCCCGGACGGTCGCATCCCGGCCGTTCCCGAGCAGGACAAGGCGTGCCGGGCGGCGAAATCCAGGCCGGAGGAAGAGGCTCCTCTGGCATCATCAATGACTCGCGCAGAGTCAGTGAGCCGGGCGGTCGGAAGCGCGCGACAGATCTCACAAGGGCAGGAGGCGCTGGCGAATGAGGACGATAGTGATAGGCCTGTTGATAGTGTTGCTCGTGGTAGCGTGCGCGTGGGGGCTGGTGGGCTGCAAGGGCTCGACGCATCTGCTGAGCACCGACCAGGAGATAGAGATCGGCAACGAAGCCGCCGCCGACTTCGACCGACAGCATCCGGTGGATCGGACCAGCCCGCTGGCGCGGCGCCTCGCCGGCATCGGCGCCAACGTCGGAGCGGCGGCCAGCCCGCCCGACTACCCGTACTCCTTCACGCTCGTGCAGGAAGATGTCGTCAACGCCTTTGCGCTGCCCGGCGGGCCCATCTACTTCTACAAGGGCCTGGTTGATGCGCTCGACGATGACACCGACAAGATCGCGTGGGTGATAGGCCACGAGATAACGCACATCCGCCAGCAGCACGCGGTCCGGCGCATCGAGCGCGCCGTCGGCGCCAGCGTCCTGATAGGGCTGCTGCTGGGCGACGGCGACTGGGGCCAGGTCGCCGGCACGGTGGGCGGCCTGGCGCTGATGGACTACGGGCGGGACCACGAGTTCATGGCTGATGCACTGGGGCTGCGCTGGGCGCACGGAGCGGGCTACGACGCCACCGCCGCGGTGGCCGTGCTCGAGAAGTTCCAGGAGCTTCAGGGGCAAGAGCCGAGCGACTTCGAGATATTCTTCATGACCCACCCGGGCAACAACGATCGCATCAACAACGTCAAGGCGTTGTGCGACCAGTACGGCTATTCCGGGGCCTACTACCCGTGAAACGGCGGCGACTGACCCAGAGCAGCCGTCGGACAATGGTGGTGCTGGTCGGGGATTACTCACCCCTCGTCGGGGCTTCGGCAGGAGATGCTGCCCAAGCACAAAGATAACATAGAAATATGCCCGTCGGCACTAGGAAATCCGCCTCGTTATGTGTTTATTACTACGGAGGCGAGGGAGGAACATGCCGGCCACGGGCAAGACCCAACCGCGAAAAGGGCGACGCACCACCTGTGACCCGGAGCAGTTCGAGCGCCACCGCGGGCCGCTGAGAGCCTACGCCTACGCCCGGGTCGGTGACTGGGAGGCCGCCGAGGACCTGGCCCAGGAGACCGTAATCCGGGCCTTGCAGAGCCCGCAAACCCCGCACGACCCCCGCGAAATCCCCCACTATCTCCGACGCATCCTCAAGAATCTCTGCATCAATTTCGCCCGTGACAGCCACCCCACGCTTTCACTTCAGCTCATAAGCGAGTCGGATGATGGAGCGGGACAGAGCGGGGGCGCACTGTCCCAGCTTATCGCACTGGCGGCCGAGGAGGAGTTTCTGGAAGAGGATGCACGCCAGGGCATTTTGGAGGCGATTGAGGCTCTGCCCCAGCGTCTGCGGGAAGTGCTGGTCCTGCGCTGCGTGGAAGGGCTCAGTTACGCCGAGATCGGCCGCTTGCTGGGCCTTAAGACGAAAACCGTGGATTACCGCCTCTACACGGCGCGCCAGTTGCTTGCCGAGGAGCTGGAAATGCGCATCGAAGAGCCGGCACGCGGACCCCTAAGCTGCCGCCAGTGCCGGCGGCTGCTCAGTCCGTTCATTGATGGCGAGCTGGAGTTCCCTCAGGTGCGGCGCGTTCATCAGCACCTGCATGAATGTGAGCGCTGCACTGAGGAGCTGGAGCGCGTCTGCGACCAGATGCGACAAGTTGACCTGGCACTGGCTTCTCCCACCAATGCCGAGCGCATCCAGCTGCACAGTTCCCCGCGAGTCTGGCAGAAGGCCTGGCAGCTTATGGCAGAGGCAATAGACGAGATCGCCCGGGATGACGGGCAGACACTGAGGGCGATCATTGTCTTCGCCGTTACGGGGTTGGATACCGAGCAATCAGACCTCTTGCTGGGGCTGGCGCAGGCGTGCGTGGAGGCTAATCCGGATTCGGCCAGGGCGTTTTGCGCCCTGGGCCGCGTACACGTCCGCCGCAATGATTATCAAGCCGCGCAGGCCGCCTGGGAAAGGGCAATCGAACTCGCCCGGCGCTCGGCAGACCCACGCCAAGCACAGGGCCTGCAGGCCTCCGCCTTCAACGGCCTGGCGTGGGTGTGGAATCACCTGGCCAGCCGGGCCGAAGCGGCAGGAGACCGCGAGGCTTCCAGAGCCGCTGACGAGAGGGCTGTCGAGTACGCCCGCCAGTCCATGGACCTGGATATAGACAAGGAGCCCTATAGGCAGGGGGCCATTCTGGCCTCGCTGGCCCGGCTGGGGCGAGAGCAGGAGACCCTGCGCGAGATACAGAGATATCTCCGGACCATGGAAGCGGCGGGCAAACACCCCGTCTATGGCAAGATCGGCAGCGCGTTGTATCTGTTCGGACGGCGAGAAGAAGCGTTGCAGTATTGCCAGCGGGGTGTGGCCGCCGTGCCCCTGGACGCCGGCAGGCTGCGCGGCCTCGGCGCCTACTGTGAGTTGCTGGACCGGCCGGAGGAGGGGGCCTTCTGGCGGGCGCGGGCGGAAGCCCTCCGCAAGACCAGCGGGCCACAGACGCAGCCCTGGCGCTCGCGGGGCTAGCAACTTGTGGCGTCAAAAGTGTCCCGACGCCGCGACAAGTGGGGGAATCATCGGGCTTTAGTCTCCACAAGCTAAGAGGGGCCGAGAGGGGTGTAGCCCTCCCGGCCCATAGGCCGCCGGCGCTAAAGACCCCTGGAGAGGTCATTTCTTGGCCGTGGCCGTGGCTATTTTAGCGTGTTGGCGAGCAAAGGTCAACCCGGCTGGTTGTCCGGCCGGCAGTCAGCAAACCCAAAGGAGGAGGTGATGCCCTGGCCCGCCGCCGAGTCATTTTTTCGCGGCCCACCCAGGGGGATGGTCCCCTATGGGCTGGCCTGAACAACTACTAAAGGGAGGAAAGAACAATGAGACGACCGGCACAGATTCTGACAGTGTGGTCTCCATCGGGCGCATCAAGAAAACAGAAGGGGGTAATGACAATGATGAGAAACCTTGTGTGTCTTTTGGCGGTTCTGGCCTGTACTACTTGTGTGCAGGCGGATTTCCCCATCATCCAGACGGTGGACAGCCCCGGCAACGTGGGGTATTACAACTCTCTAGCGCTGGACAGCAGCGGTCACCCCCGGATCGCTTACTTGGACCAGACTAACAGTGACCTCGGGTACGCAGCCTGGAACGGCTTGTCCTGGGACATTCAGACGCTCGACAGCACAGGGAGCGTGGGCTGGTGCCCCTCCCTGGCGGTGGACAGCAGCGACTACCCCCACATCATTTACGGGGAGGACCACGACGACAACCACCACGATCGCTACAAGTATGCGTACAAGAACAACTCAGGCTGGCACGTTGAAACGGTGCCCGACCAGTCAAATGCCGGGTGGCCGGGCTCCCTGGCGCTGGACAGCGAGGGCCATGCCCACATCAGTTACATGACCTGGAAGCCCTGGACGCGCAGGACGCTCTGGTACGGGGTCCGAGATGGCTCGCCCTGGAGCTTTGAGCCGGTGGACCAGACGGGCGTCGGCGCGGGCGGTTCCAACTCCCTCGCCCTGGACAGCAACAGCCGCCCCCACATCGCCTACTCGTCGCAGGCGTCCTACGGGGGTCCCAGGCGGCTGAGCTACGCGGCCGGGACCGACTCCGGCTGGGACATTCAGTTCGTGGGGACCGCAGCCAACGCCGGTTGGGGCACCTCCCTGGCCCTGGACAGCAGCGGGCACCCGCACATCAGTTACCAGGACCGAACCAATGAGAACCTCAAGTACGCGTGGTGGGACCCGAGCCTGGATGGCGGGGCCGGGGCTTGGGACATCACGACGGTGGACAGCATGGGCGACCTGTGCGGCTACACCTCCCTGGCACTGGACAGCAGCAGGTTCGCGCACATCAGTTACTACAATCAAACGAACCAGGAGCTGAGGTACGCGGTGGGGAGCGGCTCGGACTGGGACATTCAGACCGTGGACGCCAGCGGCGCCTACCGCTACCAGAACAGCTCCCTGGCCCTGGACAGCCACGGGTTCGCGCACATCAGCTACCACGATGGCACGAACCAGGACTTGATGTACGCCAACAACACTCCTGAGCTCTCTACCTTGCTGTTGTTGGGGGTAGGGCTGCCTGCCGCGGCCGCCTTGCGCCGCCGGAAGAAGCGCCTGTGAGCCGAGCTTCTGTAGGGCGGGGACCTGCCTGTCCCCCGTAGCCTTGGCGAAGGGGGGTGCCCCGCCCAGACAGATCGCCAGGGAAGCGACGAGATCGTTATTGTGCCGCCTGCATAGGCTTGACGGGCAGGCCCCTGACCGCAGGGGGTCGGCCGGCTGAATTCAGCCCAGGCGAGGGACTTCCCCTCGCCTGCGCAATGCACCCGGGGTGGGCAATCAGTCGCCGGATGGCTCCCGCTCTATATAGCCGAAGCAGCCGGGGCCGATGCGTGGCTCGCCCGGCTGCGCGATGCGAGTCGTCACGGTTGGCTCCGTGCGTAGCTCGGGGCCGTCCTCCACCTTGTGGATGATGATGTTGCGAAGCTGCCCCTCGTTGTCAGGCTGCGGGTGGTCAACTCGCCAGTAACAGCCGCGCGTCTCCTCGCGCAGCAGCGACGCCCGCGCCAGGAGTTCGCCCAGCCGGTGGATGTTCCGCGCCTCAATTGCCTCGCGCAGCTCCTCACCGTTGGTGGCTCCCAGGTCCTCCATCGGTTCGGCGAGCGCGCCTAGCTCTTTGACGGCGGTGTCGAGCGTCTCGGCGGTCTTCATTGTCCCGCAGTAGCGCCAGAGAAGCTCGCGTGTCTCCTCGGCAAGCTCTGCGGGCCGGGCCGTGCCCGTGGCGAGCCGCTCCAGGCATTGCGCTTCCTCGGCCAGCTCCTCTTCATCGAGGTTCGGCGTCTCGGTCTCACGCGCAGCGAGGGCCGCCGCGCGCCCGGCGCGCGCGCCGAAGACGACGGTGTCTGCGAGCGCCGAGCCGCCCAGCCGCGCCGCGCCGAACAGCCCTCCTGTCACCTCCCCGGCCGCATACAACCCCGGCAGCGTCGTCTCGCCTGACTCGCCGATCCTGATGCCGCCGAGGAAGTAGTGCGCGTGGCCGAGGCCCAGCAACGGCTCATAGGGGACCTCGGGAGCGGCGAACACCTCTGCCACCCGCTGCTTCGGGAACTGAAAGCTCACGCACTCCAGGTCCACCAGCTCGGCCCCCGCCTCGTAGGCCAGCACGATGCCATCGCCGGTCGCGCCCGGAGGATTGTCGGTGCGCGGGTAGGCGCGGGCGCCGCCGCCGCTGGCAATGACGATGCTCTTCGCCTGCCAGGCGGCCAGCGCTTGCTCCCTGAGATTGATAGTCGCCAACCCCACCGCCCGCTCGCCATCGGTGAGCACGCGGGTGGCCATCTGATCGTAGAAGAACCTCGCGCCCAACTCCTCGGCGCCTTCGCGAAGGGCCTCGGTCATCGTCAGGCCGGCGTCCTTACCCCGGTATGACCAGTGCACGGTGCCGGGCATTTCCGGCGAGGTCTGCCTCGGTTCGTCGAACTCGATGCCGACCTGACGTAGCCTCGCCAGCGCCGACGGGACATCCGCAACGAACGCCTCCACCAACTGCTGGTCGTTAAGGAAGCCGCCGGTCTCGACGACCTGGGAGAAAAGCTCGTCGGTGGTCTCATCGGTCGAATAGGTCAAGTCGCCGAAAGCGCGGGTGGTGCAGTTGGGGGCGCGGTTAGGCATCTTGGAGATAACGCAGACGTCCGCGCCCTCGCGCGCGGCCTCCAGTGCCGCCATCACGCCCGCGGCGCCGATGCCGACGATGAGAACGTCGCATTCGGTGCTTGGCCTCATTGACGGCATGTGCGAATCTCCCTTCATGGAGCTCATCACTACCTCTTCAGTCACCCGATGACCTCGCGCAGCACGCGCATGAAGTTGCCGCCGAGCACCTTCAGGATCGTCTCGTCGTCGAGGCCGTGCTGCACCATCGCCTCGGTCACCAGCGGAAGCTGACTGACCTCCGGCGGGATGGGAATGACGTCATCGGGCAGGCCGTCGTAGTCGGCGCCGATGCCGATGTGATCGGCCCCGACCAGGGCGATGACGTGCTCGACGCCGTCCACCCAGCGCTCCAGGCTCGGGTCGTGCTGGTGGATGAACTTGTCGTAGAAGGCCAGGCCCATCACGCCGCCCGCGTCGGCCAACGCGCGCAGTTGATCGTCGGTCAGCCCGCGCCAGTGAGGGCAGACCGAGAACACCGCGCCGTGCGAGAAGATGGGCGGCGTCGCGCACAGCTCGACCGCCTCGAAGAAGGTCGCGTCGTTGGAGTGCGCCAGGTCCATCACGATGCCGAGCCGGTTGATCTCGGCGATCACCTCGCGGCCGTAGTCGTTCAGGCCGTTGTCTTTCTTGCGGGCCTCCTCGCGGTCGGCCGGCGTGCAGTAGTCGAAGGGGCTTTTCTCCTGCTGGACGGTGCCTTCGCCGCCCTCGCCGTGGGTGAGGTTGGCCACGCGCACCCCGAGCCGGTGGAAGTTGCGCAGCGTGCTCAGGTGCCCGTGCAGGCAGGTGCAGCTCTCGAGCTGGCCGATGATGGCGAGCTTGCCT
The DNA here is from genome assembly GCA_965603135.1 of uncultured bacterium. Classification (GTDB taxonomy): domain Bacteria; phylum Armatimonadota; class Zipacnadia; order Zipacnadales; family UBA5352; genus CBFDBV01. The sequence continues at coordinate 145 of CBFDBV010000203.1, read as the reverse complement.
TCCGCCTTCGCGCGCTCGATGTCCTCGGTGTTCGTGGCGTAGATGACCATCTCGGGGTGCTCGTCGTTGAGCATCCACGCGCCGTCAATCAGGTCCATCGCCTGCTCCAGGGTCGCCGAGCCCACCATGAAGAAGCTGCAGGTCA
>CBFDBV010000202.1:0-8334 GCA_965603135.1 uncultured bacterium | reverse complement strand
CTGCTCGTCGGCGAACTGCGCCACCTGCTGGTTGACGCCGCCGATGACCGCGCCCTGAAGCTCGGCGAGCCCGCCCTCGTTGCGCATGGTGTGATCTATGCGCGAGATGATGTCATCGCCGTAGCCGGCCTGCGGGTTGCGCTGGGCGGCGATGGCAAGTACCTCGCCGCTCTCCAGGTCAACAAGTTGGGAGACCAGCGTGGTGGTGCCCACGTCCACCGCCAGGCCGTAGAGCTTCCCCGCGTACGGCCCCAGGTCGCGCTCGCCCTCGCCCCGCCGCGCGCGCACGCGGCCCTCGGAGACGCGAACGAAGGGTTCCAGGTCAATCTCTCGCTCGATGGTCTCGCTCAGCACCGAGTACCTGCCCACGTTCTTGACGAACACCCGCAAGTCGCCGGGCCTGACGATCTCCGCCTGACAGGCCAGGCGCTCGGAGGGCCCCAGGTCGAACTGCTTCTCCGCCTCGGTCGGTGGACTGACCCCCTCCGCACCTTCGGCGATGCGCACGACGCACTGTCCGCACGTGCCCTTGCCGCCGCACTCCGAGTTGACCTCGATGCCCAGCTTCCTGGCGTGCTCGAGGATGGTCCCCCGGAACGTCTGCATTCCCGGCTTGCCCCTGCGGAACTGGGGGAAGAAGATCCTGGAGCCCTCGAACTCATCCGACATTGCTCTCACTCCTGCGACGGGCCGGCAGAGGGACAGTCATCCCGCCTGGGCGGGATGACTGTCCCTGCTCCGCGAGCTTGCGGCATATTCTGCGAGCGTCTGAGGATCCCTCTTCCGGGGCTACCCGGCCGCCAGGGCTTGGCGCCGAAGGCCCAGGCTGCAAACGTCACCTGCGCAGGTCAGCCAGCACGCCGATGTACGCACCCCAGGGCAAGCGCGTGGACCCGGGCAGGGCGTCGAGCCTCTTCTGGGCTTCCAGCTCGGCGGCGCTGTCCATCTTCGGACCGAGAAGGCAGGTGCGCCAGGTCAGGCTGGCCGGCCTCGCCGCGTCGCGCACAAGCTCGACCAGTTCCTCGACCGTGTGCAGGCGCGCGTGGGAGAGCGTCTCGCCCGTCTCACCTGCGGCAAGCTGCCGCCCGTAGCGCGAGGCTGCGTTCAGCGCGCCGATGAACAGCCGCCCCCGGCCGACTCGCGCCATCTCCGCAATGACCCCGCGCTCGTCGTCCACGAACTCAATCACGGTAACGGCCATCACGAGGTCAAAGGCCCCGTCCGCGAAGGGCAAGGCCTCCGCCTCGGCGCCGATCAAGCGACCCTCCTCGATGCCCTCCACCGCCAGCCGCGTCGCAGAGGCCACCAGCATGTGAGAGGATGGCTCAGCGCCGAAGGCGTCCAGGCCCATGCCCACCAGCCACGACAGATAGCGCCCGGTCCCGCAGCCTACGTCGAGCACCCTCTCCCCCGTTGCGGGACGGGCCATCGCGAGGAGCAGGTCGCGCTGACGCACGTCCGCGTACCCGCCCCAGGGGGTGTGATACCACCCGTCATACCGGGCCACGGCATCGCCCGAGAAGGGCGCGTTGTCCTCAGTCATTGCACGTCGCGACGCCTTTCTACGCAGCGACGCCGCGCAAGAGAACCTTGCGGCGGCGCTGGCTCATACCGTAGAATACGACGTGGGGACGGTGGAGTCAAGACAACGGCGTCGGGCTGCAAAGCCCGACCTCCGAACTACGGCGACTGCGCTCGCGATGGAGGGTGAAGATGGGACAACTCAAGGTAGGGACTGCAAGGCGCAACATAACGCCACCGGTCGGTGCGTGGCTGGCAGGGTATGCGGGACGCGACCACGGCTCCGAGGGCGTGCACGATGAGCTGTATGCGCGAGCGGTGTTACTCGATGATGGCGACACGCAGGCGGCGATCGTATCCCGGGACCTGTGTGTCCTCGAGGCCAACGAGATGGACCTGCTCGCGGACAAGGTGAAGCACCTCGTGGGCCTGGAGCGCGACCAGCTCTTCATCGCGAACACGCACACGCACTCGGGGCCGCAGACCGGCTACCGCGAGGACTCCAAGAACCGGGACTACGTGGAGAACCTGTGCGACGCCGTGGCGGGCGCTGTCTTCGAGGCTCGGGAGGGGCTGCGACCGGCGCGCCTGTCCCACGCCCAGCGCCCCGTGCAATGCGGCACGAACCGGCGCGAGCGCAAGCCCGATGGCGAAATCGTGCTCGGCGTCAATCCCGAGGGGCCGGTGGACCGCGTCACGGACCTCCTTTGCTTCCAGGACGCAGAGAGCGGGCAACCGCTGGCGACGCTCTTTCGCCACGCGGTGCACGGCGTGGTGATGGGGTCAGACAACTACCTCATCTCCGGCGATTGCCCGGGAGCGGCGGAGGCGGTCGCAGAGCATAACCTGCCGGGTGTCGCGGGCTTCCTGAGCGGATGCTGCGGCAACATCAACGCTCACCCGCGGCTGAAGTTCGAGTACGTCGAGATGCTCGGCCGCCGGCTCGGAGCGGCCGTGGTGCAGGGCACGACCGAGACCGATGAGCCGAGGGATGAGGTGGAGCTGACGTGCCTGCGCCACGAGTTCGGGCTGCCCGTGGAGCCGGTGCCTGCCCTCGAGGATACGGAGCTTGAGTTGAAGGAGGCAGAGGAAACGCTGGAGCGGGCACAGCCAGGGGAAGCTGAGGAGGAGCTGAGCCTGTGGCGGGCCGAGCGCGCGGTCAAGCAGGCCAGGGAGCGGCACGAGCTGGCCGCGGCCGGCGAGACCCAGGTCAAGCTGCCCACGAGCGTCCAGGTCATCGCGCTGGGCGACATCGCGCTCATCGGCTACCCGGCGGAGGTGTTCTTCGAGATAGGCAAGGCGGTCCAGGATGGGTCGCCTTTCCCCATCACGCTCCCGGTAACGCACGTCAACGGCTCCATCGGCTACGTGCCCATCGCCTCGGCTTACGAGGACGGAGGCTACGAGATAACGGCGCGAGCGCACCACAAGGGCCTGGGACTGGTGCCGGAGGCGGAGCAGGTGCTGGTAGACGAGTCCCTCAAGGCGCTCAAAGAGGCACGGGATACGGCGGCAGGCGGGTAGACGACGGCGCGCGAGTCACTGCATGTTGTCGGCGGCCGTCGTGTTGGCGCCGGAGGTGACCACGCCTGCGTCCAGGTTGCCCCGGCAGAGGTTGCCCGTTATCAGGTTGTGATCGCTCTCCTCGCTCTCGGCAATCCCGTGCTTCTGCGTCTTCGTGTCCTGAGCGTCCAGGCAGCGGTTGCCCGAGATCACGGTGTCGGTGGTCTTGATGACGCCGATGCCGGGGTACTTCCCGGGGCTCGACTGCGAGTTGTTCAGGCACACATTGCCCGTCACCACGTTGTCGGTGCCGTCGTAGACGTGAATCCCCCACCGGCCGTTGCGCACGCACGTGTTCCCGGACACCACGTTGTACTTGTCCCCGGCGCCTCCGCCGCCCAGGTGGCCTATGCCGGAGCCGAGGTTGTCGGCGAGGACGTTGTTGGAGACGACGCTGTGGCGGACCGCGTGGCAGAAGAACAGGCCATCGTTGGTGTTGCAGCGCGAGATGTTGCCGCTCCACACGCTGTCCTGGAGGCCGGTGCCCGGGTGCAGCCCGTGCCCGCGGCAGTTCTCCACCAGGCAGTCGGTCACAGTAACCCGCGAGCCGGCCTGAACGCTAACGCCGTCACTGACGTAGTTGCGGATCCAACAGCCGGAGATGGTGCAGTCCGCGCAGTCGTAGAGATGGATGGCGCCCCACGTGAAGTCCTTGATGCCGGTGTTGGGCGTGCCGGCGCCGCCGTCAATGCACAGATCGCGGATGCTGAGGTGGTGCTTATGCTCGGCGGTGATCATCGGGAAGTAGTTGATGACGCCGGCGTGGGCCTCAGGGTCCACGGACTTGTTAAGGCCACGGCTGAGGGTGACCGCGTTGCCCTCGATCGAGACGATGGGCGCCGTGGTCGAGTACCAGCCGTGGATCTTGTCGGCGTAGACGCTGACCTCGCAGCCGACCTCCAGGCCGGCGGGATCGGCCACCTGGACCTCGCTCGCCCCCTGCTCAGCAGCCGCGGTCACGCTGACCTGCACATCCGCGGGGCGCGTGAGCATCGTGGCGGGGCCGCCACCGCGGAGCGTGATGTTGCTGCGCAGCCAGACGGACCGCCGCAGCAGATAGCGACCGGGCGCAAGATAGACCTCCCCGCCCTCGCGCGGCAGAGCGTCAATCGCCTCCTGGATGCCGCAAGTGAACGATGCATCGGAAGCGAAGTCAGCGGCACTGAGCGCAGCGCCCTCCCTGGCGCCGTAGTGCACGAGGCGGCTCTGAGGCTGCGGGGGCTGGGCGACGTAAGCGCGGCTCTCGAAGTGCGCGGCCACCACCTCCGGTGAGAGCGCGACCGCGTAGATGCGCACCTCGTCAATGATCGCCTTGAGCGTTCGCCCCCATGAGCTGCCTCCGAGGAAGATGGCCGCGTGGTCACTGACCGTCATACGCTCGGGACTCTCGGCCACGAGTTCGCCGTCCACGTAGAGCTTCTGCCCATCCGCCGCCCAGGTGCCGACGAGGTGATGCCACTCGTTGAGCGACGGGGCCGCATCCGCGATGGCCCCCTGCCAGCGCGCGTAACACATCCCCAAGCCGAAGGGCATCTGCTTGCCTTCTTCCGGGCTGGGGAACCTGCCCAGGAGCAGGAAGTCGTTCTTCTCACCGAAGCGGTTGCCCAGGCCCACGACGCCCATCTGCCCGGGCAACTCCTCAAGCAGCTTGGCCCAGCACTCGATGGAGCCCGCGACCATGTGTCCCACGCCGGGGCCCTGGACGTAGCCACCCTCGCCGGTCTGCACGGCCCCACCGAAGAGGCCCTCGACCCGCTGCGCCTCGCAGAGCTCCAAATCAATGAAGTCCTCGCTGGCATCCAGCACCTCGTCACCCGTTGCCTCGTCGAAGTGCCAGACGTGCAGCGGCACAGGCTCCTGCGCCGAGCTGAGCCGGCAGGCCACCAGCGCCAACGTCAGCATCAGCAGGCAAGTCATCGGGTTCATAGCTGCACCTCACGCTGGGCCATCTTGTGCTGGGCCGCACCGGCGATCACCGGATGATCGCGCAACAGCGTAGCAGAGCCGGGCGCGCTGCGTGGCTGATCGTGGCTTCTTCACAGCAGCCCGTCGAAGTCGGAGAACACGCGGTCGGTCACAGTCGCGGGGTCGGGGTCAGGGCTCTCGCGCGCAAACTGCACCGCGGCGGCGATCTCTTCCTCGACCGCCGCCGCCATCTCTTCGAACTCCGCCTGGGTGGCAGTACCCTCGTCAAGGAGGTGCGCGGCGAGCCGCAGGATGGGATCGCGCTCGGCCCACTCGCGCTCCTCTTCGTCCGTGCGGTAGAGACGCTCGTCGCTCTTGGAGTGACCGCACTGCCGGTAGGTGAGGGCCTCGATGAGCGTGGGGCCCTGGCCCCCGCGCGCGCGCTCGGCGGCCTCCCCCACCGCCTCGTAGACAGCCAGCAGGTCGTTGCCGTCAACGCTGACCCCTGGTATGCCGTAGGCCTTCGCGCGTTCCGCGACGCTCTGCACGCGGAAGGACCCGCTGGCGGGCGTGCTCATCGCGTAGAGGTTGTTCTCGCACAGGTAGACGATGGGCAGCTCCCAGGCGGCGCCGATATTGACCGCCTCGTGGAAGGCGCCCTGGCCCGTCGCGCCCTCGCCGAAGAAGCAGAGCACGATGCGCCCCGTGCCCAGGAGCTTCTGCGAGAGAGCCGCGCCGGTGGCGATCGGGATCATCCCACCCGTTATCCCGTGCGAGCCGAGGAAGCCGATGGCGAAGTCCGCCACGTGCTGGGAGCCGCCGCGACCGCCCGCGTAGCCGGTGGCCTTGCCGAAAAGCTCGGCCATCAGTCGCCCGGGCTCGGCGCCCTTGGCCAGAAAGTGACCGTGCCCGCGATGGTTCGAGGTGACCAGGTCGTCGGGCCGGAGCGCGGCGATGGCTCCGACGGCAGAGGCCTCCTGGCCGATGCAGAAGTGCGCGGTGCCCACGATCCCGCCCTGCCCGAAGAGGTCCTGGACGCTCTCCTCGAAGCGGCGGATGACCAGCATCCGATGGTAGCAATCCAACAGCAGTTCGGGCTTCATCGCTCGTCCCATCGCTTGAACACCAGCGCGGCCCTGCCGTCGCGCGAGACCGCCGCCAACGGCCCTTGATGGCCCTGCGTGAGAAGACCGACGCACACAGCGGCGTCAAGGGCTAACTCGGCGCCGAAGGTGTGCCCGCAGGCCACGGGTGCCTCGGCTACCTCGGCGCTCTCGGCCCGCGCATCCCCCAGCGCCCTTGCCAGCGCGCCACCATCCCCGGAGCCGGCGAGCACCGCCGCTCCTGCAAGCTCCGCCAGCGGGGTGGCACCCCTCGCCGCCGCGTGCGCCGCCGTTTCCAGCACCAAGATGGCAGCACCTTCAGCAGGGATGCCGCCGAGGCCGTCGCGCTCAACGCCCGCCAGGAGCGGCCGGCTGATGGCCTCAACTCCGCCCGCGAGCAACAGGTCCGCCCGGCCCAGCCGGAGCACCGCAAGCGCGTACTCCAGGGCGGCCGCGCCGGAGAGATCCCCGACGCAATGCGTCATACACGGCCCCTGAAGATCGTACTCGATGGCGGCCAGCGCCCCGGGCGAGTTGGCGAACGAGTGCGTGAAGATCACCGGCGAGCCGAAGCGCATCCCCTTTTGCTGCACGCGGCCGCTCATATTGAGCATCGACTCCAGGCAGCCGTAGGCGGTCCCCAGCGAGACGCCCCAGCGCGGATGCTCGCCATCCTGCCACGAGAGTTCCGCGTCACGCACCGCCAGGTAGCACGCGCCAAGGGTGAGGTCCGAGCATCGGTCGAGGTAGGTCTTGCTGCTCTCGCGGTAGTCCTCCGGCTCGAAGTCAGAGCACTCGACGCCCGCGATCTCTTGTTCGTAGGTCGGAGCCTTGGGCGCCGAAGCCTTGGCGAAGGCGGCTCCTGCTCCGACTCCCCCGGCGCCGCCCGCACCTGAGACAGCCTCGAGCAGCGCGCTCACGCCGAGCCCCAAGCCGTGGATGAGCCCCAGCCCGGTGATGACGATCGAGTCGGGCGAGGACGCCCGACCTGCGCGAGCCGATGAAGTCAAGGATGCAGCACTCCCTACCCCCTGCCGATCACCGATATGTTCGCCGTTGGTCCGAGGTCCGAGGTCCGATGTCTGATGTCTGCCCCGACCTACGGGGCGCCCAGGACGACGCAGGCGTTGTTGCCGCCGATGCCCGCCGAGATGGACAGAGCGCGCCGCACCTGGGCGGGCCGGGACTCGTTGGGCACGTAGTCGAGATCGCACTCGGGGTCCGGCTCGCGGTAGTTGAGCGTCGGCGGCAAAACGCCCTCCGTGATGGTCTTCGCGGTCGCGATGGCCTCCGCGGCCCCGGCGGCTCCCATCATATGCCCCACCGCGGCCTTGATGGAGCTCATCGCAATCTCGTAGGCGCGGTCGCCGAGCACAGCCTTCACCGCCACGGTCTCGGCGGGATCGTGCGGCTGGGTGCCGGTGCCGTGCGCGTTCACGTAGTCAATGCTCTCCGGCGCGACGGCTGCGTCTTCGAGCGCGGACCGAACCACGCGCGTCATCCCTGCGCCCTCGTGGTCCGGCGCGGTGAGATGGTAGGCGTTGCTGTTCTCCGCCCAGCCCAGGACCTCGCCGTAGATGGTTGCCCCGCGCCGCGTGGCAGCCTCGTAGTCCTCCAGCACCAGCACTCCTGAGCCCTCGCCGAAGATGGTGCCGGAGCGGTCGGCCGAGAAGGGACGAATGTGCTCGGCGGTGATAGTGTGCAGGACGCTCAGGCCCGCCAGCGGCGTCGGCGCGAGGGCATCGAAGCCCGCCGCGAGCATCGCGTCGGCCCGGCCCAGGCGGATGGCGTCCGCTGCCGCGCCGACGGCCGCGGTCCCGGAGGCGCACGCCACCGAGAACAACTCCACCGGCCCACCCAGGCCGAAGTGCGAGATGAGGTGCTCCAGCCCGCTGTGAAACCCGAACTCCTCGAACAGCTCGGGGGCCGCCTGGCCTTCCAGCAGCCCGGCGACATATTCCTCCCATGAGGGCGCGCCGCCGAAGTTGGTGGCGCCCACCACGCCAACTCGCTCCGCGACGCACCCCGGCTCCAGGGCCAGGCCGGCATCGCCCACCGCCTCCGCTGCCGCGGTCAGCAGGAACTGCGCGGCCAGGTCCGGCGCCTCGTCGAGACCGAACTCATCGGGGTCAAAGGCCCAGTCTCTCACCTGACCGGCGAGATCGTTGCGCAGGCCCTCGGTGTCGAAGCGGTCAATCGGAGCGATGCCGCTGCGGTTCCCGACCAAGCCCTGCCAGAACGC
>CBFDBV010000201.1:0-8344 GCA_965603135.1 uncultured bacterium | reverse complement strand
GGCTGACCGTAGGCCAGATCGGCAAGCGCGGCGAGGGCCACACCGATGGCGAGCAGCAGGTGCACTCTCATGGTTTGCTCTCCTTAAGGTGCGTCCCGCGTCGCGGCCCGCTTCCCACCGCCACAGCCTTGCCCACGGAAGCCGCCCTCCCGCAGGACGTGGAACGGCAGCCCTGGATCCCGAGGAGGCTTCGCGTCCTCACGGCAATCTCCTCCCTGACTCAGCAACTGCAGCCCCATCACGGGCGCCTAAGCCTGCCACGTGTTCACCTCAGACCGCTTCGCGGTCTCGGGGTTCTTCGCAGCACAGGGAGGGGAAACGGCCGCGGGTGTCAAACCTCCCTGACAGTGCATGGCCACGTCGCCGTCCGCTCCGTCTTGCCTGGGAGAGTGTGTGTATGCGAGCTTCAAGGCCGCTTGTCCTGTTCGGCGCCACTCTCTTGCTGTCATGTATCGCGCCGAGCATCGCGCAGAATGGGGGCGTTCAGCTTCCGGCGCTCGCCCTCGAGCAGCCCGAGAACATCCAGATCCTCGAGAACGGTGGCTTCGAGGATCCCCAGTCCCAGTCCTGGCGTCTGAGCGACTGGCCGCCGCGCCCCGACACCGGTGCGAAGCTGATCGCTAAGTCCATCTACTACTCCCAGGACGTTGTCCACAGCGGCGACTGGGCGGTCTGCTTCGACCTGACTACCGTCGGGGAGGACCGGCACCTCCTGGTGCAGCAGAGCTTCGGGGTGGACAAGCTCGCGCCCTACGACGGCTACCGCGTCCGCATGTCTGCCTGGGTCTGGCTGGCGAGCGGCCCCCCCGGCTACCAGGGTGGTCTGAGCATCCGGCAGTGGGGCAAGCCCGGCGCGCCACCCATGAGCAGCCGCCATGTGCGCCTGCCTGGCGTCCGCGGTCAGTGGACCTATGCGGAGACCGAGTGGACCCTTCGACTGGGCAACACTACGCGGGGAGACATCACCGTCGGCATGTCACAGGTCCCCAACCTGGCCGACTCGCCGGTGGTCTATGTTGACGAGGTGAAGCTGGAGGTGCTGGCCGACCCCCGGCTGAGAGCGCGCTTGCTGTGCGGGCAGACGCTCTTCGCCCCCGATAGTGTCCTGCCGATCGAGGTCACCGCCGCCGGCCCTGCATGGGACGACGGCCTGCGTAGCCTTCGGTGGAACATCACCTCCGCCGACGGCCTGACCAGCTACGCCGAGGGGGATGCCGCACCGGCCGACCCGAACTCAGTACTCGAAGTGACCGTGCCTGATATCCCGGAGGGCCGCTACGCGGTGCGCCTGGCACTGGGCGCTCAGCCCGGCGATCGCGCAACCGAGGTCCTGCTGCCCTTCCGAAGAACGGAGGGTCCCTTTGCACGCTAGCAGCCGACTAACGCACCCGTTCGTGAGCCCAGCCCTTGGCCTAGCGCTCCTCGCCTTGCTCGGCCCACGTGCGCACGGCGATCTGCTGGAGGACGTGCGCTTCTCCGAGCCCGAGCGCAAGGAAAGCGCGTTGGCCGAGGTCGAGCGCCTGCGCTTCGTGCTGCCGCGCGCTGAGCCGCCTCCCGAAATTGACGGCGAGCTCACCGACCCCTGCTGGCAGCAGCCGGCCGCCCACCTCGGCAAGTTCCGCCTCGGTCTGAGCGCAATCCCCGCCCGGCACACCCGCGAGGCCTGGGCCACCTATGACGACCGCTTCATCTACTTCGGCGTCAGGCTCCAGCGCGAGCCCGGCACCGAGCTGCGCGTCCTGACGCGCGAGAACGATAACGCGGAGATCTGGGAGGACGACGAGCTGGAGGTCTTCCTCGACCCGTTCAATACGGGCACCGAGTACTTACAGTTCATCGTCAACAGCGAGCGCTTCGTCTACGACGCCGCGCACAACTACCGCGTGGTCCCCGATCCGCGCGGCGCGAGCCCGACGGACACCAGGCTGGAGCGGGAGACCGACGCCGACTGGTCCTCGGGCCTTCTGCGTGAGGTGAGCATCCACGACGAGTACTGGAGCGCCGAGATGGCCCTCCCGTTGACCTCGATCGGCCTCTCCGGCGCGCCGCCCGGACACCTGGTCGGCTTCAACATCACCAGCGCCGACTGGGACACCGAGGAGTACACCTGCCTCTCGCCCGTCAGCAACTGGCACGATCCCAAGCAGTTCGGCGTGCTGGCGCTCGGCCAGCCCCGCCTGGCAGTCACGGACATGGACCTGGGGACCGTCGGCCCTGGAACGAACCGCCTGCGCATGTCCGTCCGCGATCTTTCGGGCGAAGCGGCTCAGTACACGTTGGCGCTGACCCTCAAGACGGACGCGGGCAAGGTCAGGTCAACGAAGGAGTTCGCGTTGGCGGCCGGGGCGCGCGAGCGACTTGAGCGACAGTTCAGTCCCTGGGGCTGCCAGACGCGCGACCTGGCCGGGTGCTTTGCGGCCTGCGCGGGCGATTGGCGTGCGGACATAGAAATACTCGATGCGGCCGGCCAGCCCATCTATGCGGGGCGGCGCGGTGGCACGTTCCCGGAGCCGCTGACGATCCGCCTGAAGAGCCACGCCACCTTCACCGACGGCCGGCCCGTGATGCTCTCGGCGCGCATAGGCTTCGGGGCCGTCACGGCCCGCCGCATACAACTGGAGGCGCACCTGCTCGACGCTCAGGGACGGGCCGTCGCCTCCCAGGACCTCGGGGCAGTGGAGGGCTCGGTTCTAACTGCCTGGCTGCCGGTGGATGAGCTGCAGCCGGGCGCCTATCGCCTGCAACTCGCCGCGGTGAGCGACGGCCAAGTGGCAGCTCAGGCTGAAAGCGAGCTGCGCGTGGCCGGCTCCCCGTTCGCGGGCCGCCAGTGATGCTAATCGGAGGATATAACTGATGAAGACCAGCAAGTCACGGAAGCAGCGCTGCGCGATCTTGCTTGCCGTTTGCTCCCTGCTCAGCCTGCTGCTGGCAGGCCTGTGCTGGGCCCAGGAGCAGCCCGAGCAGTTCCAGCAGCCGCCAGTGCCGCCGGCTGACGGCGTGTGGAAGTTCGACTTCGGCGGGCCGGAGAGCGCCTGCGAGCCGGGCTACTACCGCGTCCTGCCGGAGACGGCCTACAGCGCCGAGCAGGGCTTCGGCTATACCGAGGGCCGCGCCCACTCGCAGGCCTTCGACCAGAACCGGCGCGTCATCCGCGACGTTTTGCAGCTCGACGACATCACCCGCGACGGCATCTACGGGGGCACGCCCTTCCGCACTGACCTTCCCGACGGCAACTATCGCGTCGTCGTCCTCACCGGCCAGTACAGCCGGCCCGGGGCCAACCGCCCCGACTCGCACTTCCGCGACTACGCGATCACCGCCGGCGGTGTCACCCTATACGAGCAGGCCAACGCGCCCGAGGTCTTCTTCGACCCCGAGGGCCCCTACTTCCACAACTACTACCGCGACTGGCACCCGGAGGTGAACCTCTACGAGGAGAACATCAGCCGCTGGATCCCCTTCGCCGAGGCCGAGGTTGAGGTGACCGACGGTAGCCTGCTGGTCGAGGCCTCCCGCTACGCGCCGATCAACGCCCTCTGGGTCTTCCCGGCTGACAGCGAAGCAGGCCGGACGGCTCTCGACGAACTGAGACCCCACCAGCGGGCCTTCTTTAACGATCAGTACCCCTACATCCCCGACGAGCCCGAGCACCTGATGCCCGATCTGCCCGCCGAGGTCGCCCAAGCCGGCGCCGTGATGTACGTGCGCGAGAATGCACTAAGCCTGCGCCCCGGCAGCCGGCCCGTGCCGCGCGACCTCGGTCGGCCGCTGCGCCTCTTCGCCAGCCCTGGCGAGCGCGAGCCGGGCGTCGTGGCAGTCACTCCGCTGCGCGACATCGAGGGCGACATTGACCTGATCGCCTCCGACCTCCAGGGCGCCAACGGCGCTGTCCTGCCCGCCTCGGTTTTCGACATTCGCTACGTCCGATATGGCGAGTATCCGGTGATGGGCGGCTACGAGGTCCGGCGGCACTTCCTGGTGCCCTGGCGCCCGGATCGCATGGAGGAGGGCATCACGCGCGGCTTCTGGGTGGACCTGCACACGCCCGAGGACGCCCCGCCCGGCTTCTACGACGGCACGCTCACCGTCACGGGCGCCGGGGCGAACGCGACGCTACCCGTCGAGGTGCGTGTGCTGCCCCTCAACCTCCCCATGTGCCGGCTCTATGCCGGCGTCTACGCCGGGGACCTGCGCGGCACGACCTTCCGGCACTATCGCGGCGGCGAGGACGTGCCAGATGAGCTGGTTCGCAAGGTGCTGCGAAAGCGGATGGAGTTCCTGGCCGACCAGGGCTTCACAGGTCTGTACGATAGCCTTGGCTGGTACCCGTTCGAATACAACGACGGCCAGATCGAGACCACGGAGACCTGGGAGTACTGGCTGGATGTCTTCCGCACCGCCGCGTCCATCCCGAACTTCAGCGAGCGCATCTTCTGCTACTACGTGGGCGGCCCGCAGATGTTCCCCAAGTGCCCCAACTTCCTGAGCCGCCGCGCCATACCGAAGATGGAGATAGACGAGATCGTCTTCAGCGACGAGGCGGTGCAGGAGATGACCGCCATGGTCAAGTTCTTCTACGAGCAGATGCGCGCGGAGGGCCTGCCGGAACTCGTCTTCTACGTGCAGGATGAGTTGGGCAACGACGGGGCCAAGGGCGCCCGCTACGGCCGCGAACTGCTTAAGGCCCTCAACCGGTGCCGGGAGGCCGTGCCCGGGGGCTTCCGCACCTGCATCTCCACGCTTCGCGCCTCAATCGCGCGCGAGTACCTGGCCGAGGCCGACATCGTCATGCCCAACGCCGCCTTCCCGGTCAATGAGGAGACCATCGCCGAGCTGCGCGACCACGGCTGCACCCTCGGCCTCTACAACATGGGCGCCACCCGCTTCAGCTACGGCTTCTACCCCTGGCGCGTGGCCGCCTACAACCGCGCCCAGTGGTCCTTCAGCTATGACGGCGACTCCCGCGACCCCTACGTGGCCCTGCCCTCCGGTGCCCGCGGCTCCTGCGACTGTCGCTACACACCCGACTGGGAGGTCCTACCCTCGATCGGCATGCTCGTGCAACGGGAGGGCGTGGACGATTACCGCTACATCCAACTCCTGGAGGAATCCATCCAGGCTGCCGAGCAGGCGGGCAAGGGCAACGCGGCCGAGGTCAAGGGGGGCAAGGCAGTCCTGGCGGAGTTGCGAGACGCTGTCCGGGTCAACTACCTGGACCCCGACAACAACTGGGACAACAGCACGATGAACTACTGGCGCTGGCGCGTGGCCCAAGCCGCGATGCGCCTTCAGGAGACGCTGTAGCAGGCGTCGGCCGTCTGCCCGAATTCGAGATAAGTATGGTGTCCCCCGAATTCGGCAGGGAGCAGATCAGTCAATCATGATCGCCGGCGGGCCGGGCCAGATGAAGTGGATCAGCAGCCAGATGGTGAAGATGACGTTCATACCCAGGATCAGCCCGAAGGCCGTCGGACGCACCCGCCGGAAGATACGGAAGCCGCCCAGCCGCATCACGGTGACCTTGATCAGCCAGCCGATGAGGATCGAGGTCCAGTAGCGATCGATCGGCCACCCCAGCCAGGTCACGAATCCCAGCGGGTGCAGCGGCCACCACACGTAACGCCGCCTCAACGCGAACAGCGCCCATGTCGTGGCCGCCCCCAGGGCCAGCGCGAACCAGCTCTCGCCGGTCATCTCAGTAGGCGTCTGGATGAGGCGGGCCAGCGAGTTGGTCGCGTTCAGCGCGGACCTGCTGGGCCACGATGCGAGCTTCGGCACACCCCAGGTGTAGATGACGTACGGCACGGTGATGTGGCAGGCCAGGATCGCGAGCGCGATGGCGCCGAGCGCCAGCAGCATGATGTTCAGACGCCGCGCGCCCATCCTTGAGCCGATGCGGTAGGCCCCGAAGACCGACGCCATGTTCTGCGTGGCGGTGGACCTAATCTGACACCAGCTCGTCGTGGTCAGCATGGTGAGGTTGGTCGGTCCGATCCGCTCGGTGCCGAAGATCCTGAACAGCATCTCGTTGTAGCCGGCCGTGTAGCCGCCGAATGGGGCGCTATAGATGAACATGCCGGCCTCAGAGATCACGCGCGCAACCACCATCCCCACCAGCGGAAACAACGCGTACTCCACGATCGCCCAGACGGTGTTCATCCCGAAGTAGCTGCACCACCACAGCACGAAGGCGAAGGCCGCGATGAAGCCCAGCACCGCCACCCGGTAGGGCTCGTCTCGATCGGGGGCGCTCGGGGCGCCCTCAAGCATCCCAAACGCCCTGGCGATGGCGCGGCGCAGGTGCCGGCGGGCTGAGTACAGCAGCGCGACAGCCAGCAGCAGAAAGCCCCCGAATGACTGGAAGCGGAAGAACTCGTAGTGACTGGTCCTGACCCCGAAGCCCAGCCGGATGAACTGCTGGATGCGCCGCAGGAAGAAGAAGAACCACAGCGAGAAGCCCACCTCGCCAGCCAGCAGGTAGGCGATGCCGATCATGTCGAAGCGAACGTGCATGAGGATGCCGTTGAAGGCCGCCCAGGGGCCGGCGAAGCGCGTCTGCAGCCGTGGCTCGAGGTCAACGTAGGGTATGGTCGGCCAGTAGCCGTGCAGGCCCTTGATCGTGTAGTGGATGCACGGCAGGGCGAACGCCAGCCAGAACAGCGGATCGCTGAAGATCGACGAGTAGTGGCTCGGCTCGCCCTGTGCCACCTCCACCGGCACCTCGACGAGCGGATACAGCAGCTTCTCCTCCCGCTCCCAGCGCCAGGCCAGCGTGGCCGCGAAGCACAGCACCATGAAGTAGAGCGCCAGAAAGAACGGCGTCCACACGAGCAGGGGCGTGACCCAGGCCCGCCAGGGGATGCTCCGGCCAGGCGGCAGGCCCTCGTGCGCCCAGACGGCCACCGGGGACATGGGGTCGTTGGTGGGCAGCAGCAGGTGGTTGAGGTCCTGCAGATACAGCTCTGGCGGCGCGATGTCGGGCGTGGCGTAGTAGACGATCCCGATGATATTGAGGTAGAAGTGCTGCGCGTACTCCTGCCCCGCGATCGCCCCCACGACGAGCAGCAACAGGAAGATCAGCAGCAGCTCTTGGGCGGTCAGCGGCCGGACGCGCAGCCACTTCGCGCCGCGCAGGGCTCCATTGGCCGCCACCAGAGCCAGCATCAGCGCGACGGCACCGCGGGGCAGATAGCCGGTGCCGATGATCTCGTAGCGCAGGAAGACCGAGAAGCACCCGGCCACCGTGAAGCCGATGACCAGCACGAACGCGATAACGATCGCTCGCGTGGTGATGCCGGTGCGCTCGGGCGCGCCGATGGTCTTCTCGTCAGCTCGTGCGGAACCCGCGCAATTCGTTACGGCAGGTCAGTCCCTTCGGTCTCGAGGCCGCCCGAGGAGTGCCTGGACTGTCTATCCACCACGGGGAGCACGAATCCCTCCCTCAGCCGCGAGCGAGGCGCTGCAGCACCCGCTCCCGCGCCCGGTCTGCTCGAGCGGGATCTGTTCGGCCTCAGCACATTTCGTACACGGCAAGCCTCTGAGCTAAGGTGCACCTCGACGCGCGGTTGGGTCGGCCGGCGCTGGGGTTGCGCCTTAGGCCCGAGGCGGCGACCTGGGCACGTACCCGACCATGCCCAAGGCGCCAAGCCCAGACCGTAGCGTTCTCAGCACTCGCTGAAATCCTCAGCGGGACCTCCGAGCCACTCGGCAGCGGGGGTGCCGCTGTGGTGAGCCCGACCTGCCAGTTGCTCCCAGCATAGCCTACGGCATCCACCCGGGCCCGAACTTGGCCTCGCGCCTACTCCTCGGGCGTCAGGTATTCAAGCACGCTCTGCCGCGTCTTCGGCGCAGAGACCTTCCGGCAGGGGTTCGCCTCCGCCATCTCCGCCCTCTCCAGGAAGTCCCAGAGCGACCTGAGCGCGTACAGCCTCCGCGCGCGCGTCGAGGCGGCGAGCCCAGCCTGCTTCATGACCAGGAGTAACTGCCGAAGGAGCGTGGGGGTAACAGCGTGAAGTCGGGGCTCTACTTCTTCGTCCTTGAGGAACTCGCAGAACTGCTCGATGTCCGAGCGATAGGCTTGGACGGTGAGCGGGCTGCAGCCACGCTCGGCTTCGAGATACAGGTAGAACTCCTCTGCGGCTTCACGAATCAACACGGGCACCACAACCTTTCTGGGTTCGGGTTATGGTGCCCTCGGGTTACAGCGACCGAAGCCGTCAGCGGGCCATAACTGGCCCTCTGCGCCGCTGACGGTCAATAATCGATATTACTGACACGGGGAGTGTGTCTATAAGCCGAGTTATGCACACACGCATTCCCCTACTGTGCAGGTCGCGCTGGACTT
>CBFDBV010000200.1:0-8381 GCA_965603135.1 uncultured bacterium | reverse complement strand
GATGGCGGAGCGGGATGTGCTGCATGAGCGCATAGCTGAGGCGAACGACCGCTACCAGCTCCTGGCGGGCACGCGCAGCATCCTGGTGGGGGTGTCCGGCGGGCAGGACTCGGTCGCGCTGCTGCACGCCCTGGTGAGCATCGCGGAGTTGAAGCTGAAGGTCGCGGCCGCGCACTTGCACCACGAGATGCGCGGCGAAGAGGCCGACGCCGACGAGCAGTACGTGCGGGAACTGGCCGCGAGCCTCGGGGCGGACTTCTTCACCGAGCGCCGCGATGTCCTCGAGGATGCGGCGCGTGACGGGGTCAATGTGGAGGTCGCCGGCCGGCGGGCGCGCTACGAGTTCCTGGAGCGAGTCGCCGATAAAGGCGGCTTCGATCGCATCGGCACCGCGCACACGGGAACCGACCGCGTCGAGACGCTGCTGCTGAACATCTTCCGCGGCGCGGGGCTGGAGGGCTTGCGCTCGATCCCTCCACGCCGGGGCAAGATCGTCCGGCCGCTGATTCTCGCTAGCCGCGCGGAGACCGGCGAGTACTGCCAGCGGCACGGGCTGCACGTGCGCATTGACCGGAGCAATCTTGAGCCCGACTATGCGCGGCGCAACGCGCTACGGCTGAACATATTGCCGCAGATCGCCGAGGAGTTCCCCGGACTCGAGCCTGCGCTGCTGCGGGTGTGCGAGAGCATCGAAGAGGAGCTGGCCTGGACGCAGCCGCTGGTGGAGGAGGCTCTCGCGGCGGCGACGACCGAGCGAAGCGATGAGCGCATCGCGCTGGCGGTCGAGAAGCTGGGTGAACTTCCCCGGGGCGCGCTGCATCGCGTGCTGCGAGCGGCAATAGAGGAGGCGCGCGGCAATCTCCAGGACGTCAGCCGTGAGCAGATCGAGCGCGCGGCCGGGCTAACTCGTAACGGGCACACCGGCAAGCGCGTGGCTCTGCCCGGCGGCTGGCAGGTCGCGCGGGGGTATGATGAGATTGCCATCGAACGCCGCCCGGCGGATGAGCCGCTCGCGGATGAAGCCGTGCCGCTGCCGGTGCCGGGGAGCGCGAGGCTGGAGGCTCGGCGTGTCGAGGTAACCGCCGAGCGGGTCGCAGCGCCATCGCAAGCTGCCGGCGATGACCCGCTGGTGGCGCTGATAGACGAGCGCGCTGCCGCGCCGGGGCTGGTGCTCCGCAGTTGGAAGCCCGGCGAGCGCTTCCAGCCGCTGGGTATGACCGGCACGAAGAAGCTCCACGATTTCTTCGTTGATGAAAAGGTCCCGCGGCGAGATCGAGACAGAACGCCGGTGCTGGCTGACGCACAGGAACGAATCCTGTGGGTGGTCGGATACCGCCTGAGCCATCTGGCAAGGCTCACCGAGGGCGCGCAGCAGGCGGTAAGACTGACCGCGCGATTCGACGAGTGAGGCGGGGTCAAGGAGGACGCAACTGATGCGACGCAATACGCTGGTCACCCTACTGGTGCTTGGGGCGCTGGTCTACGCCTTCTTTATGATCCCCAGGCTGGCGACCGAACAGCACAAAGTGAAGCAGTATGAGTTCTCCACCGAGTTCATGGCCGACTTCGACGCGGGCAAGATCGCGACCGTGATGGTAGTGGGCGCGGAACTCGCCGAGGGGGAGTTCAAGGAGGGCGCCGCCGGCGAGTTCGACCGGTTCAGGGTCCAGGTACAGGCCGACCCCGAGCTGGTTGACAAGCTGCTGGCTCGGGCCGAGGAGAAGGGCCTGGACGTCAATATCGGGGCCGCCCACCCCAGCCTGGCAGAGAAGATCCTGGCAATGGCGGGCACCTGGCTCATCCCGCTGCTGCTGATCGTTTTTCTCTGGCTGATGATGGTCAGGCAAATGAGCAACTCGCGGGGACAAGCCCTGTCCTTCGGACGCAGCCAGGCCAAGATGCTGGCGGATTATATGGACAAGGTCACCTTCGACGACGTGGCGGGGATGGAGGAGGTCAAGGAGGAACTCCAGGAGGTAGTGGAGTTCCTCAAGTCTCCCGAGCGCTTCCGCGCGCTCGGCGCCAAGATCCCGCGAGGCGTGCTGCTGGTGGGCCCGCCCGGCTGCGGCAAGACCCTCCTGGCCCGAGCGGTGGCGGGGCAGGCGGACGTGGCCTTCTTCTACATCTCGGGCTCGGATTTCGTCGAGATGTTCGTCGGGGTTGGCGCCTCCCGCGTGCGCGATCTCTTCGACCAGGCCAAGCAGCACCTGCCGGCCATCGTCTTCATTGATGAGCTTGATGCGGTGGGGCGGCTGCGGGGCGCCGGCCTCGGTGGCGGACACGACGAGCGCGAGCAGACCCTCAACGCCCTGCTCGTCGAGATGGACGGCTTCGATCCGAACGATGATGTTATCCTGCTGGCGGCGACCAACCGCCCGGACATCCTTGACCCGGCGCTGCTCAGACCCGGGCGCTTCGATCGCCGCGTCGTCGTCCCTCTGCCCGATGTCAACGAGCGCAAGGAGATATTCGAGATATACGTCAAGGACAAGCCGATCGCCGAGGACGTGGACGTGGATGTGCTGGCGCGGCGCACGGTGGGTATGTCCGGCGCCGACATCGAGAACATCGTCAACGAGGCGGCCCTGCTGACCGCGCGCAAGGACCTCGAGCAGGTGGGCCCCGTCGAGCTCGACGAGGCCATCGAGCGCATCATCGCCGGGCCCGAGCGCAAGAGCCGCGTCATCAGCGAAGATGAGCGGCGGGTCCTGGCCTACCACGAGGCCGGCCACGCCCTGCTCGGGCACCTGCTGCCCGACTTCGACGCCGTCTACAAGGTGACCATCCTCCCGCGCGGGATGAGCCTGGGATATACCATCAGCCTCCCGGAGGACGACCGCTACATAATGAGCAAGCGGGAGATGCTCGACCGCATGGTCCAGCATCTGGGCGGACGCGCGGCGGAAGAGCTGGTGCTGGGCGAGATTCACACCGGCGCCCATCACGACCTGGAGGTGGTCTCCCAGCTCGCGCGTCAGATGGTCTGCGAGTACGGGATGAGCGAGGAACTCGGCCCTATCACCTACGGGAAGAAGGTCGGCCCCGTCTTCCTGGCCAAGGACCTGGCCGAGGAGCGCAACTACTCTGAGGCGATCGCCGCGCAGATAGATGAGGCGGTCCGGGAGCTGGTTGACGGCGCCTATGACCGCGCCAAGACTATGCTGAGCGAGAACCGCGAGGCCCTCGACCGGCTGGTTGAGGTGCTCCTGGAGCGCGAGACGCTGGATCAGAAGCAAATCGAGGCCCTCGTCGCGACCGGAGAGCTTCCCGAGGAATCCCAAGAGCCGCAGCCCGAGGCGGCAGCCGAGGAGAAGAAGAAAGAGCCGGCCACCGAGCAGACAGAGCCGCGCTCTGACACAGTGCCGCCCGGCATACCCGAGGCGCAAACGCCGTGATCGCTCCTGCGGACAGGAGGGCTGCCTACGTCTTCAGGAAGCCGCGACAATCGGCGGCGCAAGCAGTCAGTGCTTGTCGCGAAGACCCGGGAGCCTGGTTCCGCCGACCCCCGGCGATGCTACCTGGGCCTCGGCTCGAACCTGGGAACCAGGGCCAGCAATCTCGCCGCGGCCCTCTCTCTGCTCGCGCGCAGCCCAGGCCTGACTCTCGGCCGTGTCTCCTCCGTCTACCTCACGCGTCCCGTCGGCCTCGCCGACCAGCCGGACTTCTTCAACCTCGTGGCCTGCTTCGACGCCGAGCTGTCGCCCGCCGATCTGCTGGGGGCCGCCCTCTCCGTCGAGGAGCAGTTGGGCCGAGTTCGCACCGTGCGCTGGGGCCCGCGCACCCTGGACGTGGACATCCTTCTCATTGACGACCTGCACATCGCCGAGCCGGGACTGATCGTGCCCCACCCGCGTATGCGCCAGCGTCAGTTCGTGCTGACGCCCCTGGCGGAGATCGCGCCCGACCTGGTGCTCCCTGGCGGGGGCGCCGTGCGGGACCTCGCCCGGGAAGCGATCGGCGATGTGCGCAGGCTGGGCCGGCTGGCGGAGATCGTGACCAGGGAGCTGCACAGCCAGGAGGCCGGTGACTAGACGATGGTCGGCGCGGCGCAGGCGCGACTGAGGGCCGAGGTCTTCAGCGAGCTGACCACGATGGCCAAGGCGGGCGTCACCATCGGTCAGTCGCTCACCGCCATTGGTGAGGACCTCGAGCACGCGCGGATGTCGGCCGTACTGACTGAGATGGGCATGCAGGTCTCCTCCGGGGAGACCCTCACCGACGCCATGCGTCGCCATCTCGACCTCTTCTCGCCCGTGACGGTCTCGATGGTCGAGGTGGGCGAGAAGGGCGGGCGGCTGGAGCACGCCCTGAGAGTCGCCGCCGAGTACCACGAGCACGACTTCGAGCTGCGCCACCTGCTCACTCGAGAGACCGCCTACCCGATCGTCCTGTTTGCTATCATCATCTTCATTATGCCGATCGCCAACTTCATCAAGACCTGGATCGCAGGCCCGGGCCTCCTTTCGGCGCTCATCGGCCTCGTGTTTCAGCTAATCTTCATCGCGGTGTCAGTGGGCGTCCCCGTAGCGGCGGTCGTACTGCTCGTGAAGGCGTACTCGGGCAGCGAGCAGGGCGCCCTGGCGCTCGATGGCGCGAAGCTCAAGGTACCCCTCGTCGGCAATGTCATCCGCAAGCTCTGCCTGGCCCGGGCCTGCCGCGCGCTGGCGTCCCTGTACTCCTCCGGGGTGCTGATGGGCACCTCGCTGCGGCTGGCCGGCGAGGCCGCCGGCAACCGCGCGGTGGCGCGCGAGCTGACGCGCAACGTCGCGAAGGTCGAGGGCGGCGGCAAGCTGTCCGAGGCCCTGGGCGAGTCGCCGCTCATCCCCAGGATGGTCGTCCGCATGCTGAGCACTGGCGAGGACACCGGCGACATTGACAAGATGGCTCACAATGTCGCCGATCACTTCGAGGAGGAGGCGCAGACCGCCATCAAGCAGATGGCGGTCAGCATCACTCCGGTGGCCGTCCTCATCGCTGGGGTCATCGTGGCCATCATGGCGATCAGCTTTTACACAGGCGGCTACGTGCGCCTGCTTGGCATCGACTAGCGGCGAGAGGCTGGACGACGCTGTCGTTGCCGTTGCTCGCAACTCGCAGCTCGTAGTTGTCGTTGCCGTTGGCCGTTTCCCGCCTCCAGCCTCTGCCGTACACGGTGACCTGGGATGAGTCAAGAGAGCTTCGATCCCTATCGCGCGCTGGGCCTGCCCGTGGGCGCCACGCCCAGGGAGATCCGCAGGCGCTACCGCCAGCTCGCCCGCAAGCTGCACCCCGACGTCAGGCGCTCCGGGGAGAAGGCCACCGAGCAGTTCATCGAGGTCAAGCGCGCCTACGAGATGCTGATGGACGACGACATGCGCGAGCGCCTGGAGCAGCAGCTCCTGGGCGCGGTGCCTGAGGCCATGACGGTAGTGGACGACTTCGACGCCACCCTCGCGCGCGCCGGGGAGCTGACCGAGCGCGGCCACTACGCGGAGGCGAAGGGCCTCTGCGCCGACCTGCTGCGCGCGCGGCCGATGGAGCCGGGCATCTTCGAGCTGCTCGCGCGCATCTATGACATCGAGGGCAACGAGCTCCTGCAGAAGCGGATGGAGCAGGAGGTCGAGCGGCTGCGCGGCCAGCGCAGGGACGAGGTGCGCGCCCGCATGCGCGGCTACCGCGACATCTGGCAGGGGGAGCCGATTCGCAAGCGCCCGCTCATCGTGGCGCTGGGCGTGCTGGCGGTGGCCGGCTGCGTCGTGCTGGTGCGGCTGAGTTCCGACGAAGTCGTACTCGCGGGCTTCTCCCTGATCGAGATAGCCGCGGGCCTCGGCGCAGGGCTGCTCGGGCCGTTTTGCGCGGTCGCGGGAGGGTTGCTCGGGCCCTTCGACGAAGAGCTTGGCGGGGTGGTGGCAGAATCGTCGGGCGTGACCGCGCCGATGTGGCTGTATCTTATGGCCGCCGGCGTGGTCTCGGTCGGCTTGGCGTTCATCTTCTACGTGGTCTTCGCGCTGACGGAGCACGGCTTCTCGCGGGACGTGTTGGGCTTCTTCGCGGGCATCGTGGGCCTCGCCGCGATCGTAGGCTGGGCGCACGCAGGTGGGTGGATCGTCATTATGCTCGCAGGCGCGAATCTGATCTTCATCGCGGGTCTCATCGGCTGGGCACTGGGCTCGATGCTGCGCCCGGGCCAGTGGTGGCAGAGGTAGTGCCCGGCCCGACAACATTGCCGTTCGTGGCGTCCCGTCCAGGCGAGAGCGCCACGAGGCAGAGCGAGCGTCGCTGATGGAAATCCTTCAGACCAAGTGCAAAGTGCGCGCGGCGCTCGCCAAGGCCCGCGCCGACGGCCAGACCGTGGGCCTCGTCCCTACCATGGGCGCGCTGCACGCAGGGCACCTCTCGCTCGTCGAGGCCTCCGTGGCGCAGTGCGACTTCACCGTCGTGAGCGTCTTCGTCAATCCCACGCAATTCGGTCCCAGCGAGGACCTCGAAGAATACCCGCGCGACATCGAGGGCGATGCCGAGAAGTGCCAGGCCGCCGGCGCTGACCTCATCTTCGCGCCCAGCGCCAAGGAGATGTATCCCGAGGGTTCCTGCACCACCATCCACGTGGCGCACCTGACCGAAGGGCTCTGCGGCGCCTTCCGGCCCGGGCACTTCGATGGCGTGACCACCGTCTGCTGCAAGCTCTTTGACATCGTCCAGCCGGACCGCGCATACTTCGGGGAGAAGGACTACCAGCAGCTCATCGTGGTAAGGCGGATGGTCCGGGACCTCGACTTGCCGCTTGAGATCATCGGCGTCCCGACTCTGCGCGAGCCCGACGGCCTGGCGATGAGCACACGCAACCAGTACCTCACCGAGCAGGAGCGCCGCGCGGCGCCCGGGCTCTACCGAGCCTTGCAGGAGGGCGCTGATGCTGCGCGCGCCGAAGCCAGGGGCAAAGAGGTCGAGAAAACCGTAGCAACGGCGCTGGCGAAGGAGCCGCTCTTTCAGCCCCAGTACATCAGCGCGGTTGACCCGGAGACCCTGGAGCCGCTGGAGGACCGCGGCAAGCCCGTGGTCATCGCGGCCGCCGCCTTCCTGGGGAAGACGCGACTGATAGACAACGTGAAGATTGAGTGATTGAGTTATGCTCAGGCTTATGTACAAGTCCAAGATCCACGGCGCGGCGGTCACCGAGACGCAGCTCGAGTACGCCGGCAGCATCACCATCCCTGCCGACCTGATGGAGGCGGCGGACTTGCTGGCCGACGAGCGCGTTCAGGTCGTCAACCTCAGCAACGGCAGCCGCATCGAGACCTATGTCATCGAGGGCCTGGCCGGATCGGGCAATATCTGTCTCAACGGGCCGGCCGCACGCACCGCAGAGGTCGGCGATCGCGTGCATATTCTCTCGTGCGCGCTGATGACCGAGGAGGAGGCGCGGGCCGCCACGTTGAATGTCGTGCACGTGGACGAGAGCAATCAGTTGGCCGGCGAGTGAGGGGCTTATGAGCTTCGGTCCGATGACGCCGAGCCCGGCGGAAGTGACGCGCATCGTGCGCGAGGCCCTGCGCGAGGACATCGGTCGCGGCGACCTCACCAGCCTGCTGACCGTGGACCCCAGCACCCGCGCCCGAGGCGAGTTCATCGCGAAGGCGGAGGGCGTGATGGCAGGCGGCTACGTGGCCGCCGAGTGC
Source organism: uncultured bacterium (assembly GCA_965603135.1). Lineage (GTDB taxonomy): Bacteria > Armatimonadota > Zipacnadia > Zipacnadales > UBA5352 > CBFDBV01. The sequence continues at coordinate 723 of CBFDBV010000200.1, read as the reverse complement.
TTCCGCCAGGCCGACGAGACCGCGAGCTTCGAGGCCCTGGTCGCGGATGGGCAGAGCTTCTCCCACCGCGACGTGCTCGCGCGGGTCGAGGGCACCGCGCGCGGGCTGCTGGGCGCCGAGCGCGTCTCGCTCAACTTCGTGCAGAGGCTGTGCGGGATCGCCACGCTCACCCGCCGGTTCGTCGAGGCGGTGGAGGGCACCGGCGTGAAGATAGTGGACACGCGCAAGACCACGCCGGGACTGCGGGCGCTGGAGAAGGCGGCCGTCGTGGCGGGCGGCGGCAGCAATCATCGGTTCGCCCTCTACGACGGCATCCTGATAAAGGACAATCACATCCGGCTCGCCGGAGGCGTAAGTGAGGCCATCAGCCGCGCTGGCGCTGGTGCGCCTGTCACCTCGAAGATAGAGGTGGAGACGGCGACGCTCGACGAGGTCCGCGAGGCCCTCGACGCCGGCGCTGACATCATTATGCTCGACAATATGGACCTGGACACGATGCGCGAGGCGGTGGGGATGATCGGTGGCCAGGCGCTGGTCGAGGCCTCCGGCGGCATGACCACCGAGACGGTGCCGGCGGTGGCCGAGGTCGGCGTGGACCTGATATCTGTCGGCCGACTGACGCACTCGGCACCCGCGATAGACATGAGCCTTGAGTTGGAAGCGCTTGGCTGACGCCCGGCGGTGAGTGTGCGATGACTGCATACATTCTCTCCAGCCGAGGGC
>CBFDBV010000199.1:0-8467 GCA_965603135.1 uncultured bacterium | reverse complement strand
GCATGCGAACAGGCTACCTGATGGCCACAGCGCTGCTGCTCATCTGCGCCGGAACAGCCTCGAGCCAGCCTCGCCACGAGATCAGCCTGAACGGCCAGTGGGAGTACGCTGCGGTCAGAGAGTTGACCGCTCCCCCAGGCGATGACGAGACCAAGTGGGTGCCCTGCCAGGTGCCCGGGATGCTGCCGGGGATCGACTATGCCCGGGCGTGGTTCCGGCGCGATTTCGAGATACCCGAGCAGATGCGCGGCCTGCGAATCGTCCTGCACTTCGGGGGAGTCAAGTTCAACAGCGTCGTGCGCGTCAACGGGGTCGAGGTCGGCGGACACTTCGGCGGCTACGAGGCCTTCGACGTTGACATCACGGACGTCGCGATTGTCGGCGGGGCAAACAGGCTGGATCTCGGGTGCCACGACTGGACGGGCGTCTTCGTTGACAACGAGACCGACTTCTCCGTGATGAGACAGCGCCCGACACGGTCGCGCTCGGTACCCCGCGACAAGATCCTCGCCCCCATCGGTGGAATCAACGAGATGTTCGGGCCATGGGATGACGTCCTGCTGCGGGCGCATCCGGCGGCACATGTGAGCGACCTGTTCATCAAGCCCTCCGTTCGCGAGGGCCAGCTCGTGGTTGACTACATGCTCGCGAACCTGACCGATGAGCCCGTCACCCTCGCGCTGGGGGCCGTCGTGGAGGACGGAGCGGCGACCGCCCTGGAACTGGCGTCCCGCACCGTGACCATCCCTGCCGGCGTAGAGATCGCCGCGACTCTGGAGGCGCCGTGGGCGGACGCGAGGCGCTGGTCACACGAGGACCCTTACCTGTACCACCTGCGCACGAGGCTGACCCGGGGGGAGCAGGTCGTTGACGAGGTGCGCACTCGCTTCGGCTTCCGGGAGTTCTGGGTTGACGGAAGCCACTACTACCTCAACGGCGCGCGGGTGAACCTGCTGGGCAGCTCGTGGTGGCCTCCGCGCACGCCCCAGTCTCGCGAGGAGATCGCCGACACCATCCGAGCCACCAAAGAGGCCAACTGCAACGTGTTCCGGACCCACACCCAGCCGTGGCGTGAGGTCTGGTACGAGGTGGCCGACGAACTGGGGCTGCTGATGATCCCGGAGGGGGCGGTGTGGAACGACGACACAGTATACCGCATCAACGACCCCCGGTTCTGGGACAACTACGCCGACCACCTGCGGGCCATGGTCCAGCGCGACCGGAACAAGGCGTCGGTCATCATGTACAGCCTGGAGAACGAGATGTTCGGCAGCCGGATGAACGACGCCTCGCCGGCCAGGCAGGACCTGGCCCGCATGGGTGAACTGATGCACGAGTGGGACCCCACGCGACCGATCATGTACGAGTCCGACGGTGATCCGAACGGGGTGGCCGACGTCATCGGCATCCACTACCCGCACGAGTACCCTCAGTACACCAGATGGCCGAACACGGCGTACTGGCTGGACGAGCCCCTCATCGGCCGGCCGATCTTCCTCAACGGCGCCGAAGAGTGGCTGTGGGACCGCAGCAAGCCGCTGTACATCGGCGAGTTCCTCTGGATACCCTCCTCGGACCCGTCCTGGCACACGGTCTTCTTCGGCGATGAAGCGTACTTGGACTACCACGGGTACAGGCACCGCGCCAAGGCCGCGTCATGGGTCATGGCAATCCAGGCCTACCGGTTCTACGAGGTGGGCGGCATGTGTCCGTGGACCATGGGGGAGGGAGGGGAGCTGCAAGTCGACGGCAACCCGACCTACGCCGCCCAGCAGTACGCCATGCAGCACATCGCGGCGTACGTGCGCGAGTGGGACCACAACTTCCATGCCGGTGAGCGCGTGACCCGGACCGCAGACGTGTACAACGATGTGCTCAGCCCGTCGAACCTGGTGGTGCGCTGGGAGTTGCGCGCGGGGGACGCACGCCTGGACGGCGGCGAGCAGGCGCTCACCATGCAGCCGGGCGAGCGGCAGGAGACGCGATTCGAGGTCACGATGCCCGATGCCGAGACGCGTCGGGAGGCCGAGCTTCGCATCAGTATCATGCGCGCGGGCGAGATCGTGTTCGAGGACGCGAAGGCCTGTTCGGTCTTCCCGCCCACCGCCCTGCGCGCGCCTGAGCGAGCGACCATCGGCCTGTACGACCCGAGCGGCGCGACCAGGACCGCCCTGGCCCGGCATGGGCTCGACACGGTCGCCGTGGAGGACCTCGCGGCCATCCCGGTGGGAACCGACGTGCTGGTAGTCGGCGCGGGCGCGTGGGACGCAGCGACGGCGACGAGGCCCGTCATCGGGGGCGCTGCGACCGAAGGAGGGCTGATGGCCTTCGTGCGCGCGGGCGGTCGGGCTCTGGTGCTCGAGCAGGCGGAGTACCCGGCTGGCATCATGCCGACGCGGCTCTCCACACACAGCTCGACCATGACCTTCGCGCAGATGCCCGAGCATCCACTGCTGGGCGGCGTGGCGGCGCACGACCTGAAGTGGTGGCGCCCCGACCACATCGTGACCTCGCCCGAGCCGTCGCGGCCGACGCAAGGGGCGCTCAAGGCCCTGGTGGTGTCCGGGTCGCGCGAGGGGATAGCGTTCGCGCCGCTGCTGGAACTGCCGCGCGGGGCCGGCACCGTAGTGCTCTCCCAGATGAAGCTGGTGGAGCGGCTGGGCGTGGAGCCGGTGGCGGGCCTGCTGTTGCAGAATGCGCTCGACTACCTGGCCGGGTATGAGTCCGAGGTGCGCCGCACTGCCGTGTACTGCCCGAACCCCCGGACGCGGCAGTTCCTCGACGGCATCGGGTTGCGGGGGACCGACATCACCGATGATCCCGGGAGGGCGGACTGGGACGCCTTCGAGCTGCTGGTCGCGTGCGGTCCGCTGGGCACGCTCCCGCAAGCGGGAGCGCAGATCGGGGCACTGCTGGCCCGCGGCGGGACGGTGCTGGCCCATGGGCTCACGCCCGCGGAGTTGCCCGAGCTGCCGCCGCTCTTGGCCGAGGACGTAGCCATGGTCCCGTACCGAGGGCCCGTGACGCGTGTGCCCGGGGCGGACGCTCTCTCGGCGTTCTTTGCCAACGAGGACCTGTACTGGCTCGGGGAGTCGCGCTCCCCAACGAGCTCGGCCACCAAGCCCCGGGCGAGCGACATGACCGACCTCATCTTCGCCGGGAGCATCGAGGGCAAGGACACGTCGGAGTACCCGCACTCAGTGATGACCGTGGCCGGGAACTACAGCGGCCTGAAGGACGGGTATGCCGCGCTGGTCAGCGGCGACAGCGTGGCCACGCTGGAGATTGACGTCCCTGAGGATGGCAGCTACGTCATCGGCGTGGTTGCGGGGGGCACGCCGGCCTTCGACACGTGGCCGCAGGGCAATGTCACCGTGGACGGCGGGGGCTTCGGGTCTTTCGCCTGCCAGGGGAGCGAGTTCGGCACCTACACGATGAGCGGGCACCTGACCGCCGGCAAGCACCGGGTGACCATCCGCTTCACCAATGACACGTACGCCCCGCCCGACCACGACCGCAACCTCTACGTGAGATCGCTGCTGGTGGCGCACAGCGAGGATCAGGGGTTGACCTTCCTCACGACTCCGCCGGCGGCCGCGGTCATCAGGCGCGGCCCCGGGCGCGTCGTCATTGACAACGTGAATTGGGACACCACTGAGAAGAACACTGTCAAAGCGGCGCGTTACATCTGTGGCCTGCTGACCGGCTTGGGCGCGGAGTTCGAGGACGCGAGCGCGACGGTCATCGAGGCCGAGACCTTCGACCACGACCCGGAGATGAACTGGTACCGTAACGATGGGGTCACCGCCTACCTGGGCGACAACGGCTACATCGCCGGCGACGTCGAGTGTGCCCGGGCGGGGCGGTACGTGTTCGGGATCTTCGCGCGTGGCACCCCCATGGACGGGACTTACCCCATCGTCTCCGTCGAGGTGGCAGGCGACGAGGTCGGGCAGGTGGAATTGCAGAGCGAGGGATGGCGGAGCTACCCGCTTCAGGTCGAACTGGCGGCGGGGGAGTTGGATATCAGGCTGAGCTTCATCAATGACGAGAACGATCCCCCCGAGGACCGTAACCTGTGGATCGACAAGATCGAGGTCCGCCCCTCGGACTGATCGCGGCTCGGGCAACGTGCAAGTAGCAGATCAGAACTGCCACCGCATCCAGGTGTTCGCGCCCGACACCCCTCTGGAACTGGTATGCCCCGACGAGGCGCCACAAACCGGGGAGGACCTTGCGCGCAGCGGCTGAATACTCTCACTTCACCTGGGCCCAATAGCGGATGGACTTCACACGCCGGAGTGTGGGAAGCATGAACTTGCGCATCGTGGCCGTGACACTGCTGGTCGGAGCCTCAGGGGCCGTGTGCCTGGGGCAGGGCGACCCACTGCCGCTGGCGGAGGACGGCCAGGACGCCGAGTCTTGGGCGAAGTGGGGCGACCCGGGAGACGAGTTCATCAACTTCCGCACCGAGCGGGGCGTGGCCCTGCAGGGCGTGTCGTCTCTGGCCATCGAGCTGCGCCTGGCGCCCGAGACGACCTACTGGCCCGCGCTGCGGATGGAATTGCCGCAGGGCCTGGACCGAGAGCGCGACAACTTCATCGAGCTTTCGCTCCTCGCGGCCCAGGGCAACCCCGCGGCACCGAGCGTGCACCTGGAACTGCTGCAGGAAGACCGGCGCCTCACCCGCTGCGTGCTCCGTGAGCCCGAGCCGGGACGGTGGCACACCATGCGCGTCAGCCTGCGCAGCCTCGAGCCTGAAGCAGGCGCGACGCTCCGGCTTGCCTTCGAGCGTGTGCCGACTGATCAGGCCAGTACGAGCTTGTTCCATGTGGATGGAGTGCGTGCCACCATGGAGACCGACGGCTACGTGGACTACACGCAGCTCAAGGACCCGTGCCTTGACACTCCACTGGCGCGCGACGGCCAGCCGCTGGCGGCCATCGTGGCCCCCGAGGACGGGAGGCACGCGGACGCCGTGGCAGCGGTGCAGGCGGCGGTGCGGCGCTGTGCGGGCTGCGAGCTGCCGGTGCTTGGCGACACCTCCGCGCCCGCGGAGCTGCTGGCGGAGCGCTCTATCATCGCCATCGGCAACCGCCACACCTCGCGCACGCTCGACTGGCTCTACTACCGCTACTACACCTTCCTCGACGCCCGCTATCCGGGACCGGGCGGGCGCGTCGTGCGCTCGCTCCACGACCCTCTGGGCACCGGGCACAACGTGATCCTGGTGGGCGGGTCCGATGACGCCGGCGTGCTGGCCGCCGCCGGACGCCTGGCGGAGCTGCTGCAGCCGGCCGATCCGCTGCGGCTGGGCTGGCTCATGGACATCGAGCTGGGCGAGGGGATGCAGCCACCGGATCTGGGCGAGCAGGTGTTCTCGTGGCGCGACAGCTTCCGGCTGGACGAGCGCGGCAAGGAGGTCGGCTATGCGCCGGCCTCGACCTTCGGCTGGAACCCGATCAGTGTGCGCGCGGCGCTGTATCACATGACGGGGAAGGAGAAGTACCTGCGCGACTTCGTGCGCCTGGCGCTGCCGGACCCGGACAACATCCCCGAGGAGATCAGCTCCGACTACTCCTTCACCCGCCGCGCCGACTACGACCTGGCCCACCCGCTCGTGTTCAACTACCACTACCACGCACACATGGTCGAGCTGTTGTGGGACCTGATCGAGGAGAGCCCGCTGCTGGACGACGAGACGCGCCTGCGCATCACCAACGAGTTGCGTGACCACCAGGACTTCCTCGACGCCGAGGATGACTTCGCGCCCGCCACCGGCGCCAGCCGTCACGGTCTGTACGACGCCCTGAGCATCTACACCGGCACCAGGTATTTCGCCAAGTACTACCCCGCGCCGCGCTGGCAGCGGCGCTTGGACAACATGGAGACCACGTTCGCCTGGTGGCTGCAGCAGCCCACCTGGGGCGAGGGCGATACGCTGTCGTGGGTGAACACCTCCATCGAGCCGGTCATTGAGTACTTCGTGCTCACCGGCTCGGACGCCCTGGCGCAGTCGGGTATGGCCCGCACCCTCATGAGGGCGCTGGAGATCCTGTGGACCGGCAGGTCTTCGGAGACCTCGAACCAGTGCCAGACAATCAGCCTCATGCACAAGGCCACTCACATGCTCGGCGACGGGCGCTACGCCTGGCTGGCGCGGCACGCCGGCTACGACTTCGAGCGCTTCCGCATCGGGCAGCCGTGGTGGCCGGACCCGGACATGGAGGTCGCGCCGCCCGAGGACCTGGTCGGGCGCGTGTCGGTGATGCCGCTTGCGGGACCCGATGCCGAGAGGGCCGGCGCGCCTTTCGAGGCGGAGAGGGGCTACCAGTTCCTGAGCTTCCGCACCGGCATCGGCCCCGACGACGGCTACTTGTTCGTGGACGGACACAACGGTCGGGGGCGCAACCCCTACCACGTCTCGGCCATCCACCAGCTTCGCATGGGCGGCATGCTGCTGCTGCACGGCTACGAGAACCAGGTGGTGATTCTCCGCGACGGCATGGCCGAGAACGTCCCGCCCAAGGCCTCGCGCCTGGACGCCACCGCCGCAGCCGGAGGCCTGGCGCTGGTCTCTACCACCGTCCCCAACGCCAACTACTCGGCCTGGCGCCGCGACATCCTGTGGGTGGATGAGCGATACGCGTTGGTCGCCGACACAGTCACCGCGCGCGAGCCGGGGGCCTACGAGGTTACCTGCCAGTGGAACCCCATTCGCTCGGGGAAGGTCTCCGAGCAGGACCCCCGCTGGGTGCAGCGCGCCGACTCGCGCACCACGGTCGTCTGCTCCGAGCCGGTCGCCATCGAGATGCGCGGCAAGACGCTGCGGCAGACCATCCGCGCGGAGCTGCCGGCGGGCGGGAGCGCCAGCGTCATCAACGCGATCTACTGGGACGGTGGCGCGCAGACCTTCGACTACCGCCTGGAGCCGCTCGCCGACAGCGTGGCGGCGGTGGTCGGCAAGGAACGGGCGGTCTTCGGCAGCGGCGACTTCGATGCAGCGGGCCTGAGCTTCCGCGGCGCGGCGGCGCTGCTGAGCCCGGAGCGGCTGGCGGCTTTCGCGGCCACCTCTCTGGCCGCCGGGCAGGCGGTCCTCCATGCCGATGAGCCCATCTCCTTGGTGTGGGACCTGGCGGCGGGCACCGCCACGATCGAGGCCGGGGGTGACTGCGCCATCGCCCTGGCGCTGGCCGATGGCGCAGGCCCGACAGTTGATGGTCAACCCGTGCAGGCTCAGGCGGCCGACGGGCTGACGCGCCTGCGCGTACCCGCCGGCCGGCACGAGGTCACGGCACTGACGCCGTCGGCCTCCCTGGCCGAGGCGCTCGCCATCGACGCGCCCACCAGCGAGGTCGCGCCGCCGGAGGTCGCGTCCGGGCTCGATGCCCACGACTGGCCGGAGCGGTGGCGCGCGGAGCTGGGCGCGGCGGTCACGCGCATGTCCGCCGCGGGGCCCGATGCGGGCGGGCTGCTCTGGGCCGCGACGGACGCGCCCGATCTGGCGCTCATCGGCCCTGACGGTCAGGTCAGCGGGCGCGTGGCGGTGCCGGAGAAGCTCCACGCCGTTGAGGCCCTGGAGGCCCCCATCGGCCTGGGCGTGGCGGCGCTCACTGGCGGGGACGACGATGTGCTGCGGGCGTTCTCGTCGCAGGGCGAGGTGCTCTGGACCGCCGAGTCGCGCGTCTCCAGCGACCACAAGAACCCCGGCGGCGGCTACCAGGCGCCTTGGTTCACCGACCCCGAGCGCAAGTGGGGCATCTTCTCGCTGATGGTGGCGGATCTCGGCGCCGGGCCCGAGATCGTGCTGGGCCGGCCGAGCACCGTCGAGTTCTGGACGCCCGCAGGCGAACTGATCGCCCGCACGGCCATCGAGTGGGGCGACTGCACCGAACTGGCGCTGCTCACCAGCGATGACGGGCCGGGCGTGCTGGCGGGCAAGTTCGTCACCGGCCACGACACGGTCACGGCCATCGGCCCCGACCACAGGGTCATCGGTCACGGCTTCATCGGGGTGCCGGATGGCTCGCTGCGCATGACGCAGTGGATGCAGCGGGGCATCACGGCCCTGCAGGTCACCGACCTGCGGGGCGACGGGGCGCAGGAGGTAGTGGTCGGCCGCTCAGGTCACTGGAACGACGTGCGGGTGTATGATGCGGCGGGCGGCCCCATATGGCAGCGCAGCTTCGGTCAGTCGAACCGTGGGGCCCGGCTGGTGCGGGCGGTGCTTGTGGCCGACCTCGACTGCGACGATTCGTCCGAGATCGTAGCGGGGCTGGGCAACGGCTGGATCATCGGTTTTGCGGCCGATGGCGCCCACCTGTTCAGCCGCAAGGTCCCCTCGGCGGTGACTTCGGGCGCCACAGTCGCTGGCGTAGCGGCCCTCGGCCTGGAGGACGGCACGGTGCTGCAGATCGGCGCCGCGGGAGAGGCAGTGCGCGCCGCCAATGTGGGTTCCCCGGTAGTC
>CBFDBV010000198.1:0-8547 GCA_965603135.1 uncultured bacterium | reverse complement strand
AGGTGGTGGAGGAGATGGTCAACATGATCACCGCCCAGCGCGCCTACGAGGCCAATTCCCAGGCCATCAAGATCGCCGATGATATGCTCCAGATCGCCAACAACACCCGACGATAAGGCGGAGGCTGGATGCTGGATGCTGGAGGCTGGAAACGACAAACGGCAAACGGCGGAGGCGAGATGCGAGAGGCGAGAGGCGAGAAACGACGACGACGCGGTGCACCAGAGCGCGTGACGCTGGCCATCGCCGTGTTCGCGTGGCTGATGGTCAGCGGGCTCCCCTCCGACGCGACGGTCATCGAACTGAGCGAGGCGGCAGAGATCACTGCCGACAGGATTGAGCTTGGCGCCCTCGCAACGGTGACCGGGCCGGAACCGGCAAGAGAACGCCTGGAGGCCCTGGACATCGGCCCGGCTCCGCTTCCGGGGCGCAGTCGCACGCTCACTCTCGGATACCTGAAGATGCGCATGCGCCGCTGGGGGCTGAAGCCGGAGAGGTTCATGTTCACCGGCGCGCCGCAGGTCCAGGTGTCGCGCCACGCCGAGACAGCAACAACGGAAGCGACAACACCAACGACAGGAACGACCGGGACGAGCTGCGCGTCGAGCCTCCAGCCTCCAGCCTCCAGCCTCCGCCGTGCGGTCGTGGTCAAGCGAGGCTCCAGGCTTCAGTTGAGCGTGGTCTGCGGCGCTGTGTGCATCCTGGCGGAGGCGACCACGCTTGAGGACGGCGTCGTGGGCCAGCGAGTGAAGATGCGCGTCGAGCAGACGCGACAGACCGTCTGGGGCACGCTGCTCAGTCCCAGCACAGCGACGCTGACGAGGAGACCAAACCGATGAGGTGCAACGCTGCCGTCGCACTGATTGCCCTGACTTGCCTGGCCGCCGTGTGCGGTCCCTGCCTCGCCGATCCGACCGATGGCGACTTCTTTGTGTCCCTGTACGCTGACCACCGGGCCCATCAGATCGGCGACCTGGTGCTGGTGCTCATCTCGGAATCCTCGCTGGCATCGCACAGCGCCACGCGTGGCAATGAGAAGTCAGCCGACACCAAGATGGGGGCCGGGACCGGCTGGCTGGACTTCATCCCTCTGATGGGCTACGGCGCGCAGAGCAAGTCAGGCGCGACGGGACAGTCCCAGCGCCGGGACCTGCTCACCGCGCGCATCGCGACCATTGTCACCGGCATCACGCCCACGGGCAACCTGATGATCGAGGGTGAGCGCACCGTTCAGGTCAACCACGACTTCCAGACCATCCGCCTCACCGGCGAGGTGCGCCCGCGGGACGTTGCGCCGGACAACACGGTCTTCTCGCACCGTGTCGCCAACGCAACCATCGAGTATCTCGGCTCGGACCCCGGCAAGCCCGGGCACCGCGTCGGCATCATCACGAGGATTCTCAACTGGCTCTTCTAGGAACGGCGGGCAAGGGGCAAGGGGGGAACGGTAACGGCAACGCCGAGATGCGGGCCAAGGGAATGACGGGTAGCGACGCAAGTGAGTACCAGCCGTGGCACGGGAGTGCTGTGATGCGCACTGCGATCAAGGCGCTGGTGGTCTCAGCCGTCACCTTTCTGGTCGCCTGCCAGGCGAGCGATGCGCTGCTCACGCGCATCAAGGACATCGCGTCCATCAGCGGCCTGACTGAGCACAAGCTGATGGGCTACGGTCTGATAGTGGGCCTGGAGGGCACGGGCGACAGCAGTCGCGCCACCTTCACGGTGCAGTCGCTGGCGAATATGCTGGAGCGCTTCGGGGTATCGGTGGATGCCGGCCAACTGCGGGTGAAGAACGTGGCGGCGGTGATGGTGGTGGCGGACCTGCCGGCCGCCGCCGACCGGGGCGCTCGGCTGGACGTGCTGCTCTCCTCGCTGGGAGATGCTCAGAGCCTGCACGGCGGCACGCTCCTGGCGACCCCGTTGCGCGCTGGCGATGGCGAGGTCTACGCCGTCGCCCAGGGGCCGGTCACCATCGGCGGCTTCAACTTCGGCGCGGGCGGTGACAAGATCCAGAAGAACCACCCCGTGGTGGGGAGGGTCCCCGGCGGCGCCACCGTGACCAGCTCGCTGGAGTCCAGCCTACTGGGCGGACATCAGCTTGGCCTGCTGCTGCACAACCCCGACTACACGACCGCGCGGCGGGTCGCCGAGGCCATCGAGCGCGAGCTGGGCCCGATGCGCGCGCGTGCGCTCAGCGACGCGATGGTGCAGGTGCACGTGCCGAGCGATTGCGCGGACCTGGTGGACTACATAACCCGGATCGAGCAGCTCCAGGTGGAGCCGGACTCCCCCGCGCGCGTGGTCATCAACGAGCGCACCGGCACCGTGGTCATCGGCGAGTATGTACGCATCGCGCCCGTCGCCATCTCACACGGGAGTCTCACCATCCAGGTGCGCGCGGAAGTGCAGGTCTCTCAGCCCGGCCCGTTTGCCGAGGGGGAGACCGCGGTGGTGCCGGCCGAGGAGATAGAGGTCACCGAGGGTGGCGCCGAGGGCGGGCTGATGAAGATACCGACCCAGGCGAGCCTGGACGACCTCATCGCCGCCCTCAACTCGCTGGGCGTCAAGCCGCGTGACCTCATCGCGATCATCCAGGCCTTGCAGGCTGCCAACGCGCTGGAAGCGGAGGTTACCATCCAGTGAGCGAAGTGAGTCGGGCGCACGGCGTACAGCAGCCACGACAGCTACAACAGCGACGACAGCTACGACAGCTAACGGCAACGGCGAATGGCACAATGCCGGAGGCCGGGCGACTGCGCGAGGCCTGCCAGGCGATCGAGGGCCTGTTCCTGGCGCAGCTTCTGTCGGAGTTGGACAGACCGGTATTCGGCGGCGGGCTGCTGGACTCCAGTGTCACGCGCCAGGTCTTCAGGGCCCAGCGCAACTCGGCGTTAGGCGCAGAGCTGGGCCGGCGCGGCGCGCTGGGCCTGGCGAAGCTGCTGGGCGCCGAGCTTGGTCGGGAGGGGATTGTACGAGGAGGTGACTCGGGATGAGAATTGAGAACGCGGGACTCTCGGGCGTACCAAGGAGCGCGACCAGCCCGGAGAAGACTGAGAGGCGTGACGGGGCGGCGGCCGCGCCGTCGAAGGTGGACGATGTAAGCCTGTCTCCACAGGGGCGGTTGGTCGCCGTCGCCAAGCGCGCGCTCGCTGAGGTTCCCAGCGTGCGCGCCTCGGTGGTCGAACGCGCCCGGGCGCGGCTGCAAGCCGGGGAGTACCACGCGGACGGCCAGCGCATCGCAGAGGCCATCATCGAGGCCCTGCGGGAGGCCGACTGACGGCGGACATCAGACATCAGACCTGGGACCTCGGACCTCGGACTACGGCAACGGCAGTTACTCGTTCGCCGTTGGTCGTTGGCCGTCAGTCGTTAGTCCGATGTCCGAGGTCCGATGTCCGAGGTCCGTAACCCGAGGTGCATAGTGAGCCAGGCGACGACGTTGAAGGCGTTGGCTGCTGAACTCGAGGCTGCCCGCGCGCTCACAGAACTGCTCCAGAGCCAGCGGGATGCCCTCATCGCCCAGGATACGGAACGGCTCGACGAGGTGACCGCAAGGCTTCAAGAACAGTTCGGGCAGTTCCGATACATGGTACAGACGCGGGAGGCGGCGCTCGGCGAGGCGCCGGACCTCGGCCCTGATGAGGTCGCCTTGCTGAGGGAGTTGCGCACCGCAGAGTCCGAGCTGCAGAGCCTGGCGGAGGTTAACCAGCAGATACTCGCGGACCGCCTCGCCTACGTGCGCGCGCTCCTGGGCCAGATCTATCCCCAGGAGCAGGCGGTCGGCTACGCTCCCGTGCGGCGGACGGGCAAGGCTCACAAGGATGCGCCTTCTGCCGCCACGCCGCGTTCGGCCTGATAGCGATGCCATTGCGCCTGCTGCAGATAGCCAAGACCGCGCTCCTGACCCACCGCTCCGCTCTGCAGGTGGTCGGGCACAACACCGCCAACGTGGAGACGCCCGGGTATGTGCGGCAGCGGCCGATCCTGGCTGCGATAGCCGGTGCGGTGACCGGCGAGGCGGGCGACGGCGTCAGGATGGTGGACATCCAACGCCTCAAGGACGAGTTCCTGAGTGCGCAACTGACCTACGAGCGCGGGTGGCTTGGGCAGGACCGGGCGCTCGCGGCCTCTCTCGACCAGGTGGAGCACATCTTCAGCGACGTCATCGGCGGCGGCCTGGCAACGCGGTTTGAGGAGATGTTCGATGCCTGGGGCACCCTGGGCCTGGACCCGAGCGGGGCCGCCGCCCGCGAACAGGTCGTGCAGACCGCTGAGCTGGCGGCGCAGACGATCGCGGATCGCTGGCATCGGCTGCGTGACCTGCGCGTGCAGATAGACCAGCGTCTGACGGACATGGTGACCCAGGCCAACGCTCTCGCCCACCAGATCGCCGACATAAACGCAAAGATCGGCAGCGTTGCGGCTCCCGGTGGCCGCAACGAACTCATCACCCAGCGCGAAGGCCTTCTTGCTGATCTCGCCGGACTCTGCGGCGCGGAGAGCATACAGCAAGACAATGACGTGGTGGACGTACTGATCGGCGGACGCCGCATCGTGCAGTTCAGCCAGGTAACCGAGCTGGAGCTTGTGCCCGATCCGGCTCAGCCCGGCTTTCACCTGGTCTCGCTCGGCGGCGCCGTCTCGCCGGCCGGACTGCGCGGGGAGATCGCGGGCCGCTTGCAGGCGCGCGATGCGTTCATACCCGAGTACATGCAGCGGCTGGATACTCTGGCGCAGGCCCTGGCCGACGAGCTGAACTCCCTGCACAGCGCCGGCTTCGATCTCAACGGCGATCCGGCCGGCGACTTCTTCGAGTATGATGCGGGCGGGCCGGCGGCGACGCTCGCGGTACGAGAGGAGATACTCGCCGATCCCTCGCTCATAGGCGCCGCTGAGGCCGCCGGCGCTCCTGGCGACGGCACGAATGCCATGACCATCCAGGACCTGCGCAACAGCAGAATCCTCAGCGGCGATACGTGCACCTTCTCGGAGTTCACCGCCGAACTCATCGCGCGCATCGGCATGGACGCCCGGGCCGCGCAAACCAGGCTCGACGGGCGGCAGATGCTCGCGGATGACCTGGAGGCCGCCTATCTCTCACAGTCGGGCGTCGCCCTGGACGAGGAGGCCGTCGAACTCATCCGGTATCAGCAGGCGTACACCGCGGCGGCGCGGCTGATCTCCGCTGCCGTAACTATGATGGACAGCATCCTGGAACTGAGGTAGCAACAGTCGTTGGTCCGATGTCCGAAGTCCGATGTCCGAGGTCCGACATGAGAGTATCCAGCAGAGCGTATTTCCTGGACTTGCAGGCCAACCTGTCGCGGGCGACGCAGAACTTGAGGCGCCTGAGTAAGCAGTTGTCCTCGGGCAAGCGCCTGACCCGCCCCTCCGATGATCCGCTGGCGGTGGGCGAGATCATCAAGGCACGAGCCGATCTGATGAAGGTGGTGGGGCGCCAGGCGGTTCTCCAACGGGGGATGCGGCTGACCGGCGTGGCTGACGTGGCGCTGGACGATATGTGCAGCGCGCTTCGACGTGCCCAGGACCTGGTCCTCAGCGCCACCCAGCCGGGCCTGACCGAGGCTGCCAGGAACGCGATAGCCGAGGAGATACGAAGTATCAGGGCGCGCATCGTGGACCAGGCCAACGCCTCCGTGCAGGGGGATTTTGTCTTCGCCGGACGGAACGCGCGCGAGAGGCCGTTCAGCGAACTCGGCGGCGTGATATCGTACAACGGGACCTCCGAGGGGATCGAACTCTGGGTCGCCCCGCAGCGGCCGATGGAGGTGACGGTGCCGGGAGATCGCCTCTTCAACTTTGAGGATGTGGGCGGTGACCGCGCGGTTCCTGACGTGGACGCCGACCTCTTCGCCCTGCTGGAGGAGCTTGCCACGCACATCGAAGACGGCGATGATGCGCAGATCGAAGCCAGGACGCCGGACCTGCACCGGCTCTATCAGCACGTCGTCCAACAGCGGGGCGTGCTCGGCGCGCGCACCGTGCGACTCCAGCAGGCGCACAGCGCCGCCCAAGACGCGGAGCTGCACGCCGAAGAGATTCTCGCGGACGTGGAGGCCGTGGACATCGTGGAGGCCTTTGTCGAGATGGGGAGCCTCGAGGTCAGCTACCAGGCGGCCCTGGCGGCCACCGCCAAGATGGCGCAGATGCCCACGCTCTTCGAGTTGACCTGGTAGGCGCTGAACGGCGGGAGCCGGCGATCCCGCGGGGCGGGACTGCCGGCTCCCTTCAGCCGAGTCGGAGGAGGACCTCCGACCTACGCTCCCCATTTGCGCGCTTATTCTCCGCGGATTTCCTCGGCTGCCTCGATCAGCTCGCCGAACGACTCAGCGTCGAGCGACGCCCCCCCGACCAGCCCACCATCAATCTGCTCCTGCTCCATCAGGCCCCTGACATTGTCCGGCTTCACCGAGCCGCCGTAGAGTATCTGCATATCGTCCGCGACCTCGGCCGAGAATACCTCGCCGACCGTCTCGCGGATGAGGCCGATGACCCGGTTGGCCTCCTCGGCTTCGCACACCTCGCCCGTGCCGATGGCCCACACGGGCTCGTAGGCGAGGACCACCTGCGCGGCGTCATCTGCGCTGATGCCCTCCAGGGCGGCCTTGACCTGCCTGACCACGGTCTCGTCGGTCTTGCCGTCCTGCCGTTCGCTGAGCAGCTCGCCGCCGCAGATGATGGGCTTCAGGCCCGCTGCCAGCGCGGCCCGGGCCTTCCGGTTCACGGTCGCGTCGGTGTCGCCGAAGATGGCGGCCAGGTCGTCGGCCTCCTCCTCGTCCACGGTCCCGAAGCGCCCCCGCCGCTCCGAGTGCCCGACGATGACGTACTCGCAGCCGCAGGAGAGCAGCATCGCGGCCGACAGTTCCCCCGTGTACGCGCCGCTCTCCTCCCAGTACATATTCTGCGCGCCCAGGGCTATCTTGGAGTTGGCGATCACCGCGGCCACCGTGGTGAGCGCGGTCGCGGGCGGGCAGAGCACGACCTGGACCTTGTCATTGAGGCCGGCTCGCGCGGTCACGCCGTCGGCGAGCTGCTGCGCTTCCTCGATGTCGCAGTTCATCTTCCAGTTACCGGCCATCATAGGCTTGCGCAAGTTGCTCACTCCTCTTCGGCGTCAGAACGCTCTTTCGGTCGTAACAGGTCAGGCGCCGTCAAGTGGCCAAGATAGGCCGCAAGTAGCGCCGTTGGAAGCGAAGCGAGTATCGCGACGGCAAGCAAACGCGCGCCCGCGACCTGGGTTGCGGACCAGGCGTCACGGCCCAACGACGCATCCGCAAGTCGGTCCGCATACCACCAGGGCAAGGTGGCTGCAGCCAGCATTGGGACAAACGGTAACGCGACGCGCCAACCTGCCAGTCGTGGCGTGAGCTTCGACGCGCAGTATGCTGCACAAGCCACAGCAGGTCCGGCTACAATCATGGTGGCCAAAGCGGGCCCCACAACGCCGGTGCGCAGGGGGTCAGCTTCGGTCGCCGCGTCGAGCCCCATGATCAGCAGTGCCTGTCGCTGCGCCCAAGGCTCGAGGAACACCGCGAGGCCGAAGCCTACAAAGGTCCCCAGAGCACAGAACGCGACTAACCAAACGACCAAGTTGCCGATGATGCGAAGCACTCGCATCTGCGCATCCCCCCCGCCTCCCGTGACCGGTCTAGGGGGCAAGCCTATGCCTCGTCCAGCGACTCCACACCTGGCAGCTCCATGCCGCTGACGAACTCGATGGAGGCCCCGCCACCGGTTGAGACGTGCGAGACCTTGTCCTCAAAACCAAGCTGCGCCATCGCCGCCGCCGAATCGCCGCCGCCCACGACCCTGTATGCGTCCGTGTCAGCCAGCGCCTGCGCGAGCGAGCGCGTGCCCTCATCGAAGGGCCGCTCCTCGAAGAGGCCCATCGGCCCGTTCCAGAAGACGATCTTCGCGTCGGCCACGGCCTGGGCGTAGAGCTTCTGCGTCTCGGGGCCGATGTCCAGCGCGTCCCAGCCGGGCTGGATGCCGTCGGCGGGCGCGAACTTCACCTCGCCCGTGTCCGGCTCGACCTGCTTCATATGCACGTCCTCAGGCAGGTGGAGCCGGTCCAGGTCCGCCTCGTCCATCGTCGCCAGGATGTGCTTCGCGGCCTCCAGGCTCTCGTCCTTGCACAGCGACTCGCCTATCTGCATTCCCTTGGCCTTGAAGAACGCCCATGACATCGCGCCGCCGATGATCATCTTCCCCGCACGCGGCAGCAGCAGCTTGATGGCATCTATCTTGTCGTCCACCTTCGCCCCACCCATTATGACCACGAAGCCCTCGCCGCCGGCCTCGCGCGCGGGCGTCAGCTTCTCCAGCTCCTCCTGTACGAGCAGGCCCGCCACGCACACGGGTATGAACTCAGTTACGCCGACCGTCGAGGCGTGCGCGCGGTGCATGCTGCCGAAGGCGTCGTCCACGAACAGTTCCGCGTCCCCGGCGAGCGCCTTCGCAAACTCCGGCTCGTTCTTCTCCTCCTCGGGATGGAAGCGCGTGTTCTGGAGCATCAGCACCTGGCCG